>DATNBT010000469.1:0-7856 GCA_035571855.1 Vicinamibacterales bacterium | reverse complement strand
GATCGCCGCGCGCACCTCGGCCGTATTGGACACGTCTGCTTTCGCAAACAGCGACTCGCCGCCGTGTGCGGAGATGTGCCGGACCGTGTCCTGCCCGTGCTCTTCGTTCAGGTCGACGACGGCAACTGAACCGCCTTCGCGCGCGAACCGCTCGCACGCGGCGCGGCCGATGCCGGACCCGCCGCCGGTGACCAGACAGATTTTTCCGCTGAACCTCATGAGGCGCCCACGTGATGTCGGTGCAAAGCGCCCGCCATGCGACGTCTCGCCCCGATCCTTGCATTCAAAGCACCGGGCCCCTTCAGATGGCGCAGTTCATGTTCGCGACCGGCATCGAGAACAGCTACCCGACTATCGAGTGGGACGGCAGAACGATCCGTCAGGACGAGCTCGCCAAGACGTGTCACTACCGGCGCTGGCGCGACGACTTCCAGCTGCTGAAAGAGCTCGGCATCGAGTACCTCAGGTACGGACCGCCCTACTTTTCGGTCCACTGCGGAGCCGGCCGCTACGACTGGTCGTTCGCCGACGAGACGCTTCATGCCCTGCACGATCAGCGTGTAACCGTCATCGCCGATCTCTGTCACTTCGGCGTGCCTGACTGGATCGGCGGCTTCCAGAACCCCGACTGGCCGGAGCTCTTCGCGCAGTACGCCGGCGCCTTCGCGAGCCGGTATCCGTGGATCCGCTTCTTCACGCCGATCAACGAGATCTTCATCGCCGCGACGTTCTCGGCGCAGTTCGGATGGTGGAACGAGCGCCTGCGGAGCGATCAGGCGTTCGTGACGGCGCTCAAGCATCTCTGCCGCGCCAACGTCCTGGCGATGCACGCGATCCTGAAGGAGCAGCGCCAGGCGATCTTCATTCAGAGCGAGTCGACCCAGTACTTCCACGCCGACGAGCCCGACTGCGAAGAACCGGCCGGCTTCTTCAACGAGAAGCGGTTTCTCTCGCTCGACCTGACGTACGGCCGCCACGTCAGCAACCGCATGTTCGAGTACCTGATGGACAGCGGCATGACGCGTGAGGAGTTCCACTGGTTCGGGAAGAACCACCTGAAGAACCGCTGCGTCATGGGCAACGACTACTACGCGACGAACGAGAACATGGTGCACAGCGACGGCTCGCTGTCGCTGGCGGGCGAAATCCTCGGGTACTACCCGATTACGCAGCAGTACTACGCGCGCTACCGGCTGCCCGTCATGCACACGGAAACGAACCCCCTCGGCGGCGAGGACGCCGTGCGCTGGCTCAGGAAGGAATGGGCCAACGTCCACCTGCTCAAGCAGGACGGCGTCCCGCTGCTCGGGTTCACCTGGTACAGCCTCATCGATCAGGTGGACTGGGACACCAGCCTTCGCGAGAACAACGGCCGCGCCAATCCGCTCGGCCTGTGCGATCTCGATCGCCGCATCCGCCCGGTCGGGCACGCCTACAAACGGCTGATCGACCGGTGGCGCGACACCCTGCCGATGGAGAGCAACGTCCTGGGAATCTGCGAATAGGAGCACGCATGGCCAAGACCGTCGCGGAATTGCTCGTCGAACGCCTGATCGAATGGGAGGTGGACACCATCTTCGGTTTCCCGGGCGACGGCGTGAACGGAGTATTCGAAGCCTTACGCCAGCATCAGAAGGAGATCCGGTTCGTGCAGGTGCGGCACGAAGAAGCGGCGGCGTTTGCCGCGTGCGGCTACGCGAAGTACACCGGACGGCTCGGCGTCTGCATCGCGACGTCGGGGCCGGGCGGCATCCATCTGCTCAACGGCCTCTACGACGCCAAGTGCGACGGCCAGCCCGTGCTCGCGATCACCGGTCATACGTTTCACGATCTGATCGGCACGCACTACCAGCAGGACGTCGACCTCGACAAGGTCTTCATGGACGTCGCGGCGTACAGCCAGCGCGTCATGGGCGCCGCCCACGTCGTCAACGTCGTCGACGAAGCGGTGAAGACCGCGCTCGCCTATCGAACCGTCGCGCACATCACCATTCCCAAGGACATCCAGGACTGGACGTCGTCGCAGGACAAGCGATCCGGAGCCAACGTCCCGAAGCACAGCGCGGACCTGTTCGCGGACTCGCATCCGGTCCCATCGCCCGCCGCGCTGCAGGCCGCGGCCGATCTGATCAACAAGGGCGGCAAAGTCGCCATCCTCGCCGGCCGCGGGTGCCTGCACGCGCGTGAGGAAGTGCTGCAGCTCGCCGACCTCGTCGGCGGCCCGATCGTCAAGCCGCTGCTCGGCAAGGCCGTCGTCCCAGACGACAGCCCGTATACGACCGGCGGCATCGGCCTGCTCGGCACGGCGCCGTCGCAGGACGCCATGAGCGAGTGCGACACGCTGATCATCGCGGGTTCGAGCTTTCCGTACATGGACTTCTATCCCAGCCCGGGCGCCGCGAAGACCGTGCAGATCGACATCGCCGCCACGCGCATCGGCCTGCGTCATCCGGCCGACATCGGGCTCGTCGGCGATTGCCGCACGGTGCTGCGCGCGCTGCTGCCGCTGCTGACGCGCAAGACGGACCGGTCGTTCCTCGAGAAGGCGCAGGAGCGCATGGGCCACTGGCGGCGGCTGCTCGAGGAACGCGGCACGCGTGAAGACATGCCGATGAAGCCGCAGGTCGTGACGTACGAGTTGAACAAGCTGCTTGCTCCTGACGCGATCGTCACGGCCGACAGCGGCACGATCGCGACGTGGGCCGCGCGGTACCTCGACATGAAGGCCGACATGCAGTTCTCGCTGTCGGGAACGCTCGCGACCATGGCCAACGCGCTGCCGTACAGCATCGCGGCGGCGATTGCGTATCCGGACCGGCAGATCGTCTGCGTCGTCGGCGACGGCGGCCTGTCGATGCTGATGGGCGACATCGTGACGCTGGCGAAATACAACCTCAACGTCAAAGTCGTCGTGATGAAGAACAACCTGCTCGGGATGATCAAGTGGGAGCAGATGGCCTTCGAAGGCAATCCCGAATTCGGCGTCGAGCTCGAGCCCATCGACTTCGCCGGCGTGGCGATCGCCTGCGGCGTTGCCGGCTTCACGGTCGATCGGCCGCAGGACTGCGCGGCCACGCTTCGGACGGCGTTCGATCATCCCGGTCCCGCCATCATCCAGGCGGTCGTCGATCCGCACGAGCCGCCGATGCCCGGACAGATCAGCACCGACCAGGCGCTGAAATTCGCCGAAGCACTCGTGCGTGGACAGAAAGAAGCCTGGAAGATCATCAAGACCCTCGTCGAGGACAAGGTCCGTGAAGTCATCTGAGCCGGCGATGGCGCTGCCGCGGCGGCCGCTGCCGCCCCTGGCGCACGTCCGGCAGGATCTGCCCGCCGATCACATCGGGGATGTCACGGCAGACCTCGTCGCGAAACTGAACGGGTGGGGGCTGCGGCAGAAGATTCGAGCCGGCGATCGGATCGCGATCACCGCGGGGAGCCGCGGGATCGGCGGCCTTCTCGAGCTGCTCTGCGGCGTCGTGTCTGCCGTGAAGAGCTGCGGCGGCGATCCGTTCATCATCCCCGCGATGGGCAGCCACGGCGGCGCCACCGCCGAAGGACAGTCGGAGATCCTCCGGCTGCTGGGCGTCGGCGAACAGTCGGTCGGCGCGCCGATTCGGGCGACGATGGAGACGGTCGAGCTGGGGGCGTCGGAGAGCGGAGCCATCGCGCATTGCGACCGGTTCGCGTACGAGGCGGACGGCATCATCGTCCTCGGCAGAACGAAGACGCACCCGGAATCGGTCGGCGAGCTCGCGTCCGGCCTGCTCAAGATGTCCACGATCGGCCTCGGCAAACAGGCGGGCGCGCATCAGGCGCACAGCCACGGGCTGTGGGAATCGGTGCGCGCGGTCCCGAAGGTGCAGCTCGCGAAGGCCAAAGTGCTGTGCGGGATCGCCGTCGTCGAGAACGGCTATCGCCGGCCGTGCGCGATTGAAGTCGTGCCGCCGTCCTACGACGCGTTCCTCGAAGCGGACATGCGTCTGCTGCGGCTGGCCAAAACACATCTCGCGCATATTCCGTTCGACGAACTCGATCTCCTCGTCGTCGACGAGCTCGGCAAGACGGTGTCCGGCGCCGGGATGGATCCCAACATCATCGGCCTGTCGAGAAACTCCAACAAACCGCCGCATCCGAACTACCGTCGGATCGTGGTCCTCTCGCTGACCGAGGCGTCGCTCGGCAACGGCCTCGGCATCGGCATGGCGGACTTCACGACGCGCAGGTTCGCGGACGCGTACGACCCGCACGTCAGCTACATCAATCTGCTGACGGCGTCGGAGCCCGGCGGCAACACACGCGAAGGACCGGTGCCGCTCGCGCTCGGCTCCGATCGGGAAGCGATGGAAGTCGGACTCTTCTCCTCGCTCGCCGGCCCGGATGCCCGCGTCTGCAGAATCAGGAACACCGCAAAGCTCGACGAGCTCTGGGTTTCAGAGGCGCTCCTCGGCGAAGTCGCGCGCAATCCGGCGCTGCACGTCATCGAACCGCCCGGCCCGCTCCCCTTCGACGAGCGGGGCAATCTGCTGTAAAGGACCGTCCGCACATGCCGGCTCTGCTTCGGGTCATCACGAAAACGCCAGACGCCACGACGACACTCGACATCGACACCGCATCGCTCGAGCGCGAGCTCCGTCACAGAATCCGCGGCGAGGTCCGCTTCAGCGGCGGCGACCGCGGTATGTACGCTTCCGACGCCGGCAACTACCGCATGGTGCCGGTCGGCGTCGTGCTGCCTCGCGACGCAGACGATGTGCTGCAGACCGTGGAGGTCTGCCGGCGGTTCCGCACGCCGATCGTCGCGCGCGGTGGAGGCACCGGCATTCCCGGCCAGACCGTGAACGCCGCCGTCGTCCTCGATTTCTCCAGATACATGAACACCATCGTCGAGCTGAATCCGGCCGGGCGGTTTGCCCGCGTGCAGCCCGGCCTCGTGCTCGACGATCTGCGTGACGGCGCGTCGGCGCACGGACTCACCTTCGGCCCTGACCCGGCGACGCACAACCGGAATACGCTCGGCGGAATGATCGGCAACAACTCGTGCGGCATTCACTCGATGATGTCCGGCGAAACCGTCGACAACATCGAGGAGCTCGACATCGTGCTCTACGACGGCACCCGGATGACCGTCGGGAAGACGAGCGACGCGGACCTCGATCGCCTGATTCGCGCAGGTGGACGCGTGGGCGACATCTACCGCCGCCTGCGGGACCTGCGGGACAGGCACGCGGATCGCATCCGCCGGGAGTTCCCGATGATTCCCCGCCGGGTCTCCGGATTCAACCTGCCGGCGCTGCTGCCGGAGCAGGGGTTCAACGTCGCGCGCGCGCTCGTCGGCAGCGAGTGCACGTGCGCGCTGGTCGTCGAGGCGAAGACGACGCTCGTCGACAACCCGCCCGTTCGATCGCTGCTGGTCCTCGGCTTCCCGGACATTTTCATCGCCGCCGATCACGTCATCGAGCCCGCGAAGTTCAGCCCGACCGGGCTCGAGGCGCTCGACGACACGTTCATCGACTACATGAAGAAGAAAGGCCTGCACCCGCCGGACATGAACTTCATGCCCGAGGGCAAAGCGTGGCTGCTCGTCGAATTCGGCGGAAAGGATCGCGCGGAAGCCGACGCGAACGCCCGCCGGTGCATGCAGGAGTTGAACGCGAAGCCGAATGCACCGCCGATGAAGCTGTTCGACGACCGGGCGCAGGAAAAGCTGGTGTGGCACCTGCGCGAAGAGGGACTCGGCGCGACGGCGAAGGTCCCGGCGATGCCCGAGAACCATGAAGGCTGGGAGGATTCGTCCGTCCCGCCCGAGCGTCTCGGCGGGTACCTGCGCGAGCTCAAGGCGCTGCTCGACAAGTACGGCTACGTCGGCCCGCTCTACGGCCACTTCGGCCAGGGCTGCGTGCACACGCGGCTGACGTTCGACCTGCGGACCGCCGAAGGTCTGTCGACGTGGCGGCGGTTCCTGTCTGAGGCCGCGGACCTCGTCGTACGCTACGGCGGATCGCTGTCGGGCGAGCACGGCGACGGCCAGGCGCGCGGAGAACTGCTCGGGCACATGTTCAGCCCGGAAATCATCAACGCGTTCCGCGAGTTCAAGGCGATCTGGGATCCGGACTGGAAGATGAACCCTGGCAAGGTCGTCGAGCCGTATCGCGTCGACGAAAACCTGCGCGAAGGCGCCGGCTATCACCTGCGCGACGTGCGCACGCACTTCCATTTCGCCGCCGATCATCACAGCTTCGCCGAAGCCACCGACCGCTGCGTCGGCGCCGGCGTCTGCCGCCGCCACGACGGCGAGGGGACGATGTGTCCGAGCTACATGGTGACGCGCGAAGAAAAGCATTCGACGCGCGGACGCGCGCGGCTGCTGAACGAGATGATTCGCGGCGAGGTCGTCACCGGCGGCTGGCACGACGAATCGGTGAAGGAGGCGCTCGACCTGTGCCTGTCCTGCAAGGGCTGCAAGCACGATTGTCCCGTGCAGGTGGACATGGCGACCTACAAGGCCGAGTTCCTCTCGCACTACTACGAAAGCAAGCCGCGGCCGCGCTACGCGTACGCGTCGGGATTGATTCACTGGTGGGCGTCGGCGGCGTCGATTGCGCCGGCAGCCGCCAACTTCGTGACGCAGACGCCGATACTGCGGAGCCTCGCGAAGCTCGCGGCCGGCTACTCGCAGAAGCGGCACATCCCGCCGTTCGCGCCCGAGACGTTCAGGCGCTGGTTCCTGCGGCGTCCTCGACCGAATGCCGGCGGGCCGCAGGTCTTCCTCTGGGCGGACACGTTCAACAACTACTTCACCCCGGACGTCGCGAAAGCCGCCGTCGACGTCCTCGAACATGCGGGCTTCGACGTCCGCGTGACGCAGGCCAACATCTGCTGCGGCCGTCCGCTCTACGACTACGGCATGCTCGACACCGCGCGGCACATGCTGCGCCGGACGCTCCATGTCCTTCGAACGCCGCTGCGCGAAGGCATACCGATCGTCGGGCTGGAACCGAGCTGCATGACGGTGTTTCGCGACGAGCTGCCCAACCTTCTGGACGGCGATGCCGACGCGAAACGCCTCGCGAGCCAGAGCTTCGTGCTGAGCGAATTCCTGCACGATCGCGTGCCCGGTTATCAGCCGCCCGCGCTGCACCGCAAGGCGCTCGTGCACGGCCACTGCCATCACAAGTCCGAGCTGCACTTCGAGACGGAAGTCGATCTGCTGAAGAAGGCGGGTGTCGACTGCGACGTGCCGGAGTCGGGCTGCTGCGGCATGGCGGGCTCGTTCGGCTACGAAGCCGAGCACTACGACGTGGGCCTCGCCTGCGGCGAGCGCGCGCTCCTGCCCGCCGTCAGGCGTGCAGACGCCGAGCGATTGATCGTCGCCGACGGCTTCAGCTGCCGCGAGATGATCGCGCAGGAGACCGGACGGCAGCCGCTTCACTTCGCGCAGGTCCTGCAGATGGCGCTGCACGATGGCGCGTGACAGCGACCGGCTGGCGCGCATCCGCCGCGCGCTCGACGCCGCGGGGCTCGATGCCATCGTCTGCACGCTGCCGTCGAACGTCCTGCTCGTCTCCGGCTACTGGCCGGTCATCGGCGACGCCGTCGCCGTCGCGACGCGCGACGGGACGGTCGCCGTCCTCGCGCCCGAAGACGAGGCGGCGTTCGTCGAGCAGGGCTGGGCGGACACGTCCCGGACGTTCCCAGGCGGCTCGCTGGACGCGCTCCCGCATCTGGTGGAGGTCGTCGAGCGTCCGCTCGCCGAGCTCATCTCCGCGCTGCGGCTCGAGTCCGCGACGATCGGCCTCGAAGGCGGATCGTTCGATCCGTCCAGCTACGCGGCGACGTTCAGATACGGTCCGGCG
>DATNBT010000468.1:0-3533 GCA_035571855.1 Vicinamibacterales bacterium | reverse complement strand
CTCGCCGGTCTTGCGGTGCCGTCGCTGCGCAGGACCGAATCGTGGATCGCAAACATCGTCGCGACGGCGCTCTGCGTCGCCTGCTGGGGCTGGTTCCTCTATCAGGGCGTCATCGATCCGCTCGGCGGCATCAACTCGCTGTGGCCGCTCTTCGGCATCGCGAACCAGCTGCTCGCGGCCATCGCGCTGTGCGTCAGCACGACGATCATCATCAAGATGGGGAAGATGCGGTACTCGTGGGTGACGATCGCGCCGCTCGTCTTCCTGTCGGTCGCGACGCTGACCGCGAGCTGGCAGAAAGTGTTTTCGCCGGATCCCGCGCTCGGGTTCCTCGCGCACGCCCATTCGCTCGCGAACTCGACGAGCCCTGACGCGGCGCGGATGATTTTCAACGACAACATCGACGCCGCGCTCTGCGTCTTCTTCTCGCTGATCGTCGCCGTCGTCATCGTCGCGTCGGCCCGCGAGTGGGTGCTCGTCGCGGCGCGGAAGAAGGTCGCCCGGGTGAACGAAGCGCCGTTTGTCGAGACCGCTCTCGCCTCATGAAGTTCAAGCTCGCGCTGGTCGTGCTCTTCGCCGGCGCGACGCTTGCCGCGCAGCCCGCCGAGCTCGACGTCGTCAAGGTGCGCGACAACGTGTTCATGATCGCGGAGGCCGGCGCGAACATCACGCTGCAGTTCGGCCCCGACGGCGCGGTCGTCGTGGACGCAGGCACGACCGACGCGGCCGAGACCGTCATCGCCGCGATCAGGCAGATCACGCCGCAGCCGATCCGCTACGTCATCGACACGAGCGACGATGCGGATCATGTCGGGGGGAACGAGAAGGTCGCGAAGGCCGGGAAGACGCTGTTCCAGACCAACGCGCAGCTCGGTGAAGGCATGACCAACGGCGGCGCCGCCGCGGTCCTGTCGGCCGAGAAGGTGCTCACGCGCATGAGCGCGCCGACGGGAAAGGCCGCGAAGTATCCGACGGCGATGTGGCCGACCGAGACATACGACCAGAAGCGCAAGTACATGTACTTGAACGGCGAGGGCATCGAAGTCCTGCACCTGCCGGCGGCGCACACGGACGCCGACAGCGTCGTGTTCTTCCGCCGATCGGACGTCGTCGCGGCCGGCGATGTGCTCGACCTCACGCGCTTTCCCGCGATCGATCTCGCGCGCGGCGGCAGCATCCAGGGAGAGATCGATGCGCTCAACCGGCTCGTCGAGCTCGCGATTCCGTCCGTTCCGCTGGTGTCGCAGGAAGGCGGTACGCTCGTGATTCCCGGCCACGGATATGTCTGCGATCAGCTGGACGTCGTCGAGTACCGCGACATGGTCACGATCGTCCGCGATCGCGTGCAGGATCTGATCAGGAAGGGCATGACGCTCGAGCAAGTGAAGGCTGCGAATCCCACGGCTGGATACAACTCTCGCTACGGTGCGAGCACCGCGTTCATCACATCGATCTATGAAAGCATTCGTCGTCGCAATTAGCGCGCTCCTGCTCGGGCAGCCGCCGCAGCAGACGCCGAAGACCGCGGCGCCGATTGATCTGACCGGCTACTGGGTGTCGATCGTCTCCGAGGACTGGCGCTACCGGATGGTCACGCCGACGAAAGGTGACTTCCAGGGTGTGCCGGTCACCCAGGACGCGGTGAAGGCCGCGAACGACTGGAGCCCCGAGGCGGACACGGCTGCCGGCAACCAATGCAGAAGCTACGGCGCGCCGGCGATCATGCGCGTGCCCGGACGGTTTCACTTCACCTGGGACGGCGATCGCACGCTGAAGCTGGATGTCGATGCCGGTACGCAGACGCGCCTCTTCAAGTTCGATAAAGCCGTGGCGAAGTCGGACCGCACCTGGCAGGGCGACTCCGTGGCCGAATGGGACATGCAGCCGGCCGGACGCGGTGCGGCGGCAGGCGCTCCGCGCCCCTCGACTTCGCTCGGGGCTGTCCTGAGCAACGTCGAAGGACGTCGCGGTTCGCTGAAGGTCGTGACGACGAACCTGAAGAGCGGCTACCTGCGCAAGAACGGCGTCCCGTACAGCGAGGACGCGAAGCTGACGGAGTACTTCGACGTGATGCGCGCGCGCAACGGCGACGTCCTGCTGATGGTGACGTCGATCGTCGACGACCCGAAGTATCTGCGCCAGCCGTTCATCGTCTCCACGCAGTTCAAGAAGCAGCCGGACGCCAGAGGATGGGAGCCGACGCCATGTTCCGCCAGCTGGTAGCCATCGGCGTTCTCGCGCTCGCGGCTCCGGCGTTCGCGCAGACCGAGCTCGCCGGATCGTGGGCTGCGCGCAATCACGAGGACGGCCTCGAGCGCGGCGGCGGGCCGTACGCCGTCGACTACACGGGCCTGCCGATCAACGACGAGGCGCGCGCCAAGGCGCTGAGCTACTCGGCCGATCAGCTGTCGATGATCGAGCATCAGTGCGGGCAGTGGCCGCCGTTCTATCTCGTCAAAGGTCCGTTCGGGATGAAGATCTGGAACGAGATCGACCAGGTCACCGGCAACACCATCGCGATCAAGATTGGCGCGTGGGAGGACAAGGCGCTCCAGACGATCTGGATGGACGGCCGGCCGCATCCGTCGAAGAACGCGCCGCACGACCGCGGCGGATTCACGACGGGCGAGTGGCAGGGCACGACGCTCGTCACGTACACGACGCACATCAAGGCCGGCTCGCTGCGCCGCAACGGCGTCCCGAACAGCGACCAGGCGACGATCGAAGCGCACTTCGTCCGGCACGGCGACGTCCTGACGGTGCTCGAGATCATCGAAGACCCCGTGTATCTGACCGAGCCCGAGCTCGTCTCCAAGAGCTTCCAGCCGGATCCGAATCCGATGTCGCCTGTCGGCCCGCCCTGCGTCGCCGGCTACGAGGGAGTGCCGGAAGGCAAGGTGCCGCACTATCTGCCCGGCACGAACCCGTCGATCGACGAGCTGACGAAGTTCTACGGCATTCCCCGCGAGGCGACGCTCGGCGGCGCCGAAACGATGTACCCGGAGTACCGGAAGACGATCAAAGACAAGTTCGTCCGTCCCGAGAAATGTACGCAGAACTGCGGGGCCCCGGCTCCCCCTCCGCCGCCGCCGCGTTAGAATGATTTCGTGATCGCGTACACGCTGTTCGACACAGCGATCGGCTCCTGCGCCATCGCGTGGAACGACCGCGGCGTCGTCGCGTTTCAACTGCCCGAAGGATCCAGCTCGACCACACGCCGCACGCTCGTCTCGCGGCTGAAGGATGCCGTCGAAGCGCCCTTCGACTCCGCTCAGGGCAAGCCGGCGTGGATTCAGCGCGTGATCGGCGCCGTGACGGCGCTGCTGCGCGGCGAGCGCACGGATCTTGCTTTCGTCCCGCTCGACATGGACGGTGTGCCGGCATTCCATCAGCGCGTGTACGACCTCGCGCGCACGATTCCCGCCGGCGCGACGATGACGTACGGGGAAATCGCGGCGCGCCTGGGCGATCCGGGTGCGGCGAGAGCCGTCGGACAGGCGCTCGGACGGAACCCGATTCCGGTGATCGTGCCG
>DATNBT010000467.1:0-8038 GCA_035571855.1 Vicinamibacterales bacterium | reverse complement strand
ATCCGTGTCGTCGTGGGTGCGAAGGGCCTGAAGGACGGGACGGCCGAAGTGCGGGACCGCCGCACGAAAGAGATGCAGCGAGTGACGTTCGATCAGCTCGTCGATGCCGTCAGGACCGCCGGCCAGCGCTTCTGAATCTTCTTCATCACCGCGTGGCGTGACGTCAGCTTCTCGCGCCTGACGATCGCGCGGAACGTGTCGGCGAGGTGGTCGCGCCACCAGTCGCGTGTGCCGGCCGCGCCGGACGGCGCATGCTCGTACGCCGCGGCGATGGATTCCAGGCACGTCGCGTCGCCGACGAGCGACAGCGCCGCCATGAACTCCACCGGCAGGGGAGCCTTCGCCCGTTCGAGCGACTCGCGCAGGTCGTAGAGCGCGAGCCGGCTGCCGCGCTTCGCGAGCGCGACATGCGCCGCGCCCCGTGCGCGCGTCCACGGATCCTTCCTGGCGCCGCGCTCCGCGTCTTCGCGCGCGCGGATCTTCTCGATCAGATCGCGCAGCTCGGGGAGCGAGGACGGCACCTGCGAGCGTGACAGCGCGCGCTGCAGGCGATCGGGGTCGTCGGCGAGCGCCCCGTCCTCTTCGCTCGCGACTTCCGCGGCCGTCCCGCGTTTCGTATCGGCGACGTGCGCGCGGACGCTCGCGCTCGTGTCGCGCGCGAGCGCCGTCCAGAGCGGCTCGAGCGCCGCCGGCCCGAGATCTTCGAGCGCGACGAGCGCCGCGAGGCGCACCGCGTCGGGGGCGATCCGGTCGAGCGCCTTCGCCGTCAGGACGTCGGTCACTTCCGCGCCGCGTTTGCCTTTCAGAAACCGCTGGAGGAGTCCCGCCGCGGCCACGCCGATGCTCCTGTCGCCGGCCGCCAGCGCGCGGACGGCGGCGTCGATGCCGCGCGCGTCGCCGATGGCTTCGAGCGCCCGCAGCGCGGCGAGCCGCGACGTGACGGGCGCGTCGGCGTCTTCAGCCAGCCTGGTCAGGTGGACGACGGCGCGCGCGCCGATCACGGTGAGACGGGCGAGCGCCGTCTCGCGGACGACCGGCCTCTCGGAGGAGAGGTCGGCGATGAGCGCGGCTACGGTTCCTGCCGCGGACGGACGATCCACGCGATGAAGATGCTGAGGATGTAGAGCGCGACCATCGGCGCCGCGAAGATCGCCTGGGTGACCATGTCGCCGGTCGGCGTAATCACGGCCGCGATGATGAAGATGATGAGGAACGCGTACTTGAAGTGCCGCAGCAGAAACTTCGCCGAGACGAGGCGCATCTTCGCGAGCGAGTACACGAGCGTCGGCATCTGGAACACGAGGCCCATGCCGAGCAGCATCTTCGTGTAGAGATCGAAGACGTCCTCGAGCCGCGGCAGGAACACGAGATCCGGCGTGTTGAAGCTCGCGAAGAACTTCATCATGAACGGGAACGTGATGTAGTGATTGACCAGCGTCCCCGCGATGAAGCCGATCGTGCCGAACGCGACGAACGGGATGGCGAGACGCTTCTCGTTCGTGTAGAGGCCCGGCGCGATGAAGAGCCAGACCTGCCACAGAATCCACGGCGCCGAGAGGACGACGCCGGTGATCAGGGAGACCTGGATGTAGAGGCCGAACGCTTCGCCCGGCTGCGTGTAGATCATCCGGCTCCCCGCCGGCAGCACGCGGTAGGTCGGCGTCAGGAGGAAATTGACGATCTGGTTGATGAACGCGAAGCTGAGGAGGACGCCCACGCAGACGCCGAGCAGCGCGCGGACGATGCGTTTCCGGAGCTCGTCGAGGTGCTCCAGAAACGACATCTTTCCGGCATCGCCGTCTTCGTCGTCTTCTAAATCGGGTTGATAGGCTCCCGACTGCGGACCAGGAAATTGGACGAGAGCCACTGAGCGGAGGATCAGGCCGTCTTGTCGGCCTGGTGCACGGTGTGCTCGGGCGCGGGTGTCGCGGCCTGAGCGGACGCCGCTTTCGCGGCCTCTTCCTGCTTCGACTTCTGCTCTTCGATGCGGATTTCCTCTTCGAGCGTGCTCTTCAGCTCGTTGCTCGCGCGCTTGAATTCCGCGATGCTCTTGCCCAGAGACTTGCCCAGCTCGGGAAGCTTACGGGGCCCAAAAATAATCAGAGCGATCACGAAGATGACGATCAGCTCCGGCATGCCAAGCGAACCAAACATGGGTGTCTCCTGTGTCCAGCCATTATAAAGAAAACGCCCCCGGAATCCCTAGGAGTTTGCGCAGCTCATGTACCCGGAAGTCTTTGCCCGTAAGGAAGTTATCTGCTAGCATCACGGCATGCGACGATACCGCTCACTCTCCGCCGTCGTGTCCGCGATTGCCGTCTTCGCGCTGGTGGGAGGCCTGGCCGGACGCCGCCTCGTCGCCGCCGACGACAAGGTGCCGGATCACTACAAGGCCTTCACCGCGGCGCTGAGCGCGATCGAAACCAACTACGTCGACAAAGTCGAATCGGATCGCCTGGTGTACGGCGCGATCCGCGGCATGCTCTCGACGCTCGACCCGCATTCGAGCTTCTACGATCCGAAAGAGTACGCGCGGATGCGCGAGCGCCAGGAAGGGCACTACTACGGCATCGGCATCGAGATCAGCTCGTTTGACGGCGAGGTGATCGCGCAGAAGATCTTCGAAGGCTCGCCGTCGGCCAAGGCCGGGATGCGGCAGGGCGACGTCCTCGCGCGCATCGCGGGCGAAGACACGAAGAGCTGGAACTGCGGCGCGCCCGGCGACTGCACCGAGCGCGCGATGAAGAAGCTGCGCGGCGCGCGCGGGACGCCCGTCGAGATTTCGCTGCGCCGCCGCGGCTACAAGGATCTCATCCCCGTCGAACTGGTGCGCGACGAGATCCTCATCCCGACGGTCCCCGCGTATTTCATGATCGACCAGACGACCGGCTACGTGCAGCTGCGCGACTTCGGCGAGACCACCGACCGCGATCTGCACCGCGCGCTCAAGACGCTCACGTCGCAGGGCATGCGCCAGCTGCTGCTCGACATCCGCAACAACCCCGGCGGTCCGCTCGACCAGGCCATCAAGGTCGTCAACGAGTTCGTGGGCCGCGGCAAGATGATCGTCTACACGCGCGGCCGCATCGCGAACTCCGACCAGGACTACCGCGCGACGGAGGACGGCGAGTTCACCACTATTCCGATCGTGATGATGGCGAACCGCAGCAGCGCCAGCGCGTCTGAAATCGTCACCGGCGCGCTGCAGGACCACGATCGCGCCTACGTCGTCGGCGAGACGACGTTCGGCAAGGCGCTCGTGCAGTCGGTCTATCGCATCAGCGGCGGCGCGGGCCTCGCGCTGACGACGGCGCACTACTACACGCCGAGCGGCCGGCTGATTCAGCGTCCGTGGGACGCGTCGTTCGACGACTACCAGCTCTACACGTTCCGCGATCAGGACCCGAACAAGCCGCACAACGCGAGCGATCTGAAGCACACCGACTCGGGCCGCTCGGTCTACAGCGGCGGCGGCATCGAGCCGGATCGCCGCGTCGCCGGCAACGTCGAGGGCTTCAATCCGACCCGGTTCTCGCGCGCGCTGTGGAACTCGAACAACGGCGGCGAGTTCGGCAGCTACGCGTCGCGCTTCGACGTCGACGGCGACACGCGCGTCAAGCAGACGCCGACCGGCCGCCGCACCGTGAAAGCGGGGTTCACGGTCGACGACACGATGGTGGCGGAGTTCAAGGATCTGCTGAAGCAGGACCGCATCCGCGTCAACGAGGACTCGTTCAAGAAGGACAACGACTTCATCCGCGCGATGATTCGCTACGAGATCGATCGCGCGCTGTTCGGCGTCGCCGAAGCGCAGAAGCACCTCGTGGACGTCGATCCGCAGGCCAAAGTCGCGATGACGACGTTCGGGGAAGCGACCAGGCTGACCGAGCTCTCGAAGCTGGCCTCGTCGAAGGCCGCGCACTAGCCTTTCGGTCAACTAACCACAACGAATGGGGCAAGAGATTGGTCTTGCCCCAATAAGTAGGCCTTGTTACACTGACGCCCGTTTGGGCGCGTCTGCCTCCCAGCCAGACAAAAACCAAGCAGCTTCCGGCGTCCGCTCCCTTCGAGCTGTGTCGTCCGGACACGGGTGTATGCCATGCGGCTTGAACGTCTAGAGATCAACGGTTTCAAATCCTTCTCCGACCGGTCGGAACTGGCGTTCGACAAAGGCGTGACCGCGATTGTCGGCCCCAACGGGTGCGGCAAGAGCAACGTCGCCGACGCCATCACGTGGGTGATGGGCGAGCAGAGCGCCAAGAGCCTGCGCGGCGAGAAGATGGAAGACGTCATCAGCAACGGCAGCGACGCGCGCAAGCCGTCGGCCGCGGCTGAAGTGAAGCTCCGGTTCAGCGGCGTCGTGAAGAACATCTCCGGCCCCGCGCTCGAAGTCGCCGCCGCGGGCATGAGCACCAGCGGCCACCTGGTCGACGAAGCGGCCGGGCCGTCGGTGTCGGCGGAGGAAATCATCCAGTCGGTGGCGCGCGAAGTGGAAGTCACGCGCCGGCTGTACCGGTCCGGGGAGAGCGAATACCTGATCGACGGCCAGGTCGCGCGCCTGCGCGACGTCCACGACCTGCTGATGGACACCGGCCTCGGACAGAAGGCCTACGCGATCATCGAGCAGGGCAAGATCGGCATGATTCTCAGCACGCGGCCGACCGACCGCCGCCAGCTGATCGAAGAAGCCGCGGGCGTGACGAAGTACAAGTCGCGCCGCCGCGCCGCCGAGCTCAAGCTCGAAGCCGCGCAGCAGAACCTCACCCGCATCGACGACATCGTGTTTGAGGTCGAAAAGCAGCGCGGTACGCTGAAGCGGCAGGCGGGGAAGGCGCGCCGCTACCAGAAGCTGCGCGACGAGCTGCGCCGCTGGGAAAAAGTGCTGTTCGCGCGGAAGTACCGCCAGCTCGCCGAGACGATCGAATCGGCCCGGGCGCGGCTGGCCGAGGCGCGCGAGCGCGAATCGGCGGCGGCGGCGCATCTGTCGGAAGTCGAGTCCGACCTGAGCCGCATGCGCATCGAGCTGACCGAGGCCGAAGCCCGCGCGACGGCGGCCCGCGAAGCGGCGCACGCCTGCGAGCTCGGGATCAACCGCCAGCAGCAGCAGATCGCGTTCGACAGCGAGCAGATCACCACGTTCGAAGCCCGCACCACGGCCCTCGGCGCCGAGATCTCAGCCCTTGAGGCTCGTCGCGAGCCGGCGCAGGCGGCCCTGCGGGCCAGGCGTGAGGCCGCGCAGGCGGCGAACGAAGAGCGCGACAGAGCGGCCGCGGCGCTCACCGCCGGCGGCGAAGCGTACGAAGCCGCGCATCGCAGCATCGAAGGACTCGAAGCCGACGTCGTAGCGGCGCGCAGCGAGGTGTTCTCCGCGCTGAACTCGGCGACGGCGCTGCGTCACGCGCTTGAACACGCCGGCGCGTCAGGCGATCGCGTGGCCGAGACGCTGTCGAAGCTCGACGTCGAGTTCAACGACGTCCGCGTCGAATCGGATCGCGTCGAAGCGGATCGTTCGGGTGCGCAGGAACTGCTGAGAAGGGCGCAGCAGGCGCTGGATGCGACGCGGATCGCACGTTCGGCGCGCGAGTCGGAGCTCGCCAGCGCGCGCATCGAGCACGAGTGGCGCGCGACACAGGTACGGTCGCGTGAACACGAGCTCGCCGGGCTCGCGGCCCGTCTGACGTCGCTCGAACAGCTCGACGCCTCACGCGCCGGATTCGGCGATGCCGCGCGCGCCGTGCTCGCGAACGCGAACGGCAAGGTGAATCAGAAGGGCGCCGTGGCGGACTACATCGACGTCGAAACCGGCTACGAGCGCGCCGTCGACGCGTGCCTCTCGGATCTCCTCCAGCACGTCGTCGTCGAACAGGCGGAACATGCGGCCGCGGGCTTCGGCGTCGTGAGCGACGCCAACGCCGGGCGGTGCGGCTTCCTGATCGCGAGTCCGCCTGAAGGCGGACACTACCCGGGATCGCACGCGCAATCGGTAGTGTCCGGCTTCAGCCGGACGGATCTCCCGCAGGGCATCGTGCCGCTGGCGAGCGTGATTCGCGTGAGCGGCGAGTACGCCGACGCGATCCGCGAGGCCGTCGGCGAAGCCTGGATTGCCGAGTCGTACACGCACGCCGAGGCGGCGAGCCGGATCGCCGCGTGTCCGGTCGTCACGGCGGCGGGCGAGGTGTTCCGCGGCCCCCATCTGGTGACGGGCGGCATCGGCCAGGAGTCTCGCGGCATTCTCGAAACCAAGCGTGAAATCCGGGACCTGCGCGCGCAGATCGCCGCCGAGCGCGAGGCGCTCGCGACGCTGGCCGGCGAGACGGCCGCGCTCGACGCGACCATCGCGCAGGCGCTCACCGCCATCGACGCGCTGGCGGCCGAACACCACAAGCAGGAAAAAGCCATCGTCGCCCACGAGGCCCGGCTGCAGCAGGCGGCGGACGAAGCCTCGCGGCTCGCCCAGAAGCTCGAACAGCTCACCCGCGAGCGGCGGTCGGCTGAAGAAGAGCGCGAGACGATCGACCGGCGGCAGGGCGAAGCGCGCGTGTCGATCGCGCGGCTCGAGCACGATCAGCAGACGGCCGACGACCGGCTGGCCGCCGCGCAGCGGCGGCTGTTCGAAGCCCGCGAGAGCGCGGAGTCGTTGAGCCAGCAGGCCGCCGAAGCCCGCGCCTCGCACGCGGGCCTCGTGGAGCGTGCCGCGGCGCTCGCCGGCGAAGTCGAACGGCTCGAGGAAGCCGGCGCGGAAATGGAAGCCCGCGTCGCCTCGCTGGCGGCCGAACGCGACAGCACACGCCGGCGCATCGACGAGCTGCATGCCGCGATTGCCGACGGCAGGCGCACGCTCGACGCGGACATCGTCGCCCTCGAGGGGTTCAAACGCGACGTCGCGCAGGCCGACGAGGCCGCCGCGGAGCTCCGCGCGAAGGCGGACGGGCATGACGGGCTGATCAAGCAGGTGCGCGCGGCGCTCGATGCCGTCCGCGCGCAGGTGTCGGAGTTCGACATCGCCCGCGCGACCGCCGAGAGCGACCTCTCGCATCTC
This sequence comes from Vicinamibacterales bacterium, assembly GCA_035571855.1. Lineage (GTDB taxonomy): Bacteria > Acidobacteriota > Vicinamibacteria > Vicinamibacterales > CAVVIG01 > DATNBT01. Next base: position 999 of record DATNBT010000467.1, on the reverse strand, counting down.
GCGGCGACGTGCGTCGAGACGGTCCAGGCGACGCTCGACGAAGTCGTCACGGACGTCGAAGAGATGGAACGGCAGGGCGAAGCGACGCCGGATGCCCGCGTCATCTACGCCGACCAGGCGGAAGAATCGGACTCCGAGGACGCCGCCGCCGCGTCCGCCGGGACCGTTGCGACGGACGCCGTGCAGGAAGCGACCGCGCGCGCGCTGAGCGCCGAGGACGCGATCGCCGAGCTCCGCCGGAAGATCGACCGGCTCGGCCCGGTCAACATGATCGCCATCGAGCAGTACGACGAGCTCGAACAGCGCCACGGCTTCCTCACGACGCAGCGGAAGGATCTCGTCGACTCGATCGCGCAGACGAGCGAAGCCATCAAGCGCATCGACGAGACGACGAAGCAGCGCTTCGCCGAGGCGTTCGCGGCGATCAACCAGAACTTCCAGGTGTGCTTCAACACGCTGTTCGGCGGCGGCCGCGCGGGGCTGACGCTGCTCGACGAGAACGATCCGCTCGAGAGCGGCATCGAGATCGTGGCGCAGCCGCCCGGCAAGCGCCTCCAGAGCGTGCAGCTGCTCTCGGGCGGCGAGAAGGCGCTGACCGCGATCGCGCTGATGTTCGCGATGTTCAAGTTCAAGCCGAGCCCGTTCTGCCTGCTCGACGAGATCGACGCGCCGCTCGACGACGCCAACATCGGCCGGTTCGTCGAGCTGCTGCGCGGCATGCAGCAGCAGACCCAGTTCATCATCATCACGCACAGCCGCAGACCATGGAGATTGCCGACCGGCTGTACGGGGTGACGATGGAGGAGCCGGGCGTGTCGAAGCTGATTTCCATCGAGTTGAACTAGAAAAGGGTTCCGGGATCCCTTTCCGGGACGGAACTTCCGGGCGGTTGGCCTCGTCAGGTACCAGTACCTCATGCACCCAGCCCTTCGCCCCGGGCCAGCCACCCTTCTGGCCGGCCTCAGCGTCGTTCTCAGTTTGGGGTGCGACGTCACCATC
>DATNBT010000466.1:0-8126 GCA_035571855.1 Vicinamibacterales bacterium | reverse complement strand
GGCCCATGAGGCCCATCGGCATCCACGTCGTGATGAACGTCGGGATCACGTAATTCACGTCGGCGTAGCGCGAGTCGCCGGTCGTCTCCTTGACGATGTCGACGGCGCGCGCGCGGATGTTGCGCACGACTTCGTCGCTCGTCAGGAAGTCCTCGCGGCTTCCCCGCTCCGCGGCGTCACGGCGGACGGCGATTGCCTGGTCGAAGCGCTGCTGCAGCCGCAGGTATTCAGCCCCGTGCGGTCCCGCGGCCACCTGCGCGTCGTACGCGCGGTTGAACAGCATGGGCGGCGCCTGGAACAGGTAGAAGATGAACACCAGCACGCCGATGGACAGCACGAGCAGCTGCAGCGGGATCTTGACGAACGCCGTCAGCATCAGCGAGCCGCGCGCTTCGTCCTCGGACTTCGCCGTCAGGTAGCGCTGCACCTGGCTCTGATCGCAGCCGAAGTACGCGAGGTTCAGGAACAGGCCGCCGATCAGGCCCGACCAGATGGTGTAGGTTTCGCGCGGGCTGAACTTGAAGTCGACCGCGTTCAGCCGTCCGGTGGCGCCGGCCAGATGCAGGGCGTGACTGAACCCGACGTGCTTGGTGATGCCGACGACCAGGACGACCACCGCCGCGATCATGCCGGAGACGATGATGAACATCTGCTTGACGTCGGTCCACGCGACGGCCTGCACGCCGCCGAGGCTCGTGTAGAAGATCATCGGCACGCAGATCGCGAGCACCGTGACCGGCAGTCTCCAGCCGAGGATCGCGGACATCACGACCGCCGGCGCCGTCAGCGTCACGCCGAGCGAGAACGCCCGTCCCATCAGGAACAGAAAACTCGTGAGCGATCGCACGCGCACGTCGAACCGGCGTTCCAGGTACTCGTACGCCGTGTAGACCTTCGCGCGGTGGAAGAACGGCACGGCCGTGACCGACAGGATGATCATCGCGAGCGGCAGGCCGAAGTAGAACTGGATGAAGCGCAGGCCCGTGGAATACGCCTGACCGGTCGTGCCGACGAGCGTGACCGCGCTCATCTGCGTCGCCATGACCGACAGGCCCGCCACCCACCACGGCAGCGAGCGGTTGCCGAGGAAGTAGCCTTCGACTTTATCGGTGCTCTTTGCGCGCCGGAGTCCGTCGATGACAACCCAGAGGATGTAGGCGACGACGATCGCCCAGTCGAAGACGCGCATCAGGCGAAGAGACGTCCGAGGACGATGAGCGCGACGATGATTGCCGTTTCAAGGAGAATGACGCGCACGAAGGTCGGGGCCACGATCGCGGCAGTATACTGCGCCCAAATGACATCTCGCGCGTTGACGCCGGTCCTCGTGGGCATCGTGTGCGTGTGCGCCGCCGGCCGGGCGTACGGGCAGCCGCCGGCCGTGACGATCGTGCCGCCGATCGCCGGCGCGTGCCGCATCACACTCGAAGTGCCGGCCGGCAGCAGGCTGGCCCTCGACCGGGTCACCGTCGACGGCAAAGAAATCGACAGCAAGCCCCTGAAACAGATCAGCACCGTGCAGTTCGACCTGCCGCTCAAAGGTCCGCTGCTCGAAGGCGACGCCCTCGCCGTCGACACTCGCGAACCGCGAGCCCATGCCGAAGCCGTCGTCGGACGCGGCGTCTCGGGCGACGTCACCTGCAGGAGCGGCCGGCTCCACGGCGTCGACGACCGCGACGTCTTCGAGCTCGACGGCTTCTACGGCCTCGCGATCGACAACTTCGCGCCGAAGGAAATCGGCGGTTACCCTTCGTCGGCCTCGTCGACGCGCAGCCGCCGGACCTTCGGCGTGATCGGCCAGTACCGGCTGTTCGGAGACGCCGGGGATCATTTCCAGGTGTGGATCGAAGGCGCGACGCTCAACGGCCTCCGCACCGCCGACGTCGACTGCACGCAGGCGGATCAGAACGCGCTCTGCAAGAACGGCAGCGTCGATCTGTCCGTCACGCCGCCGAAGGATCTTCAAACCGCCGGCGTCCAGGTGATGCAGCACGCATCCTCCCTCGAAGCGCACATCGGCGTCCGCGCCGAGTTCTTCACGCTTCAGGCGAAGACCGCGACGCCCGTGAAGGCCTTCGCCTTCTATCGCCACGGCTTCATCGACGTCATCAACCCCGTCCTCGTCTGCAACGCCACGGCGAATACCGCGTGCGCGGCGGCCATCGGCCAGATCACGAACACCGAAGTCGGACGTGCGCTCGGTGACGGCAAGACGTTCTCGGCGCAGCACGTCGGCATCGGCGGCCTCATTCCGGCCGGCCACTTCCGCGACAGCGGCATGATCTTCGGCCTCGCGAAGGAGGACTACTACGGGACGAGCCACGCGAAGTGGAGCCGGCTGAAGCTCAACGCGCTCGCGATCTTCGACGTCCTGCCGCAGCTGCAGGACTTCAGCGTGACGAAGTGGATGGGCTTCGGATCGTGGCGCGGGTTCATCGCGTTCGACGTCGACCGCGACGGCGGCGGCCTCGGCCCGGACTCGATCGAGACGTACGTCGGCTTCGTGTTCGATCTGTCGAAGGCCTTCCACCTGTGAAGCACGCCTCGCTGCTCGCCGCCATCGCCGTCGTCTGCGGCATGACGGGACACGCGGCGGCGACGCGCGTCGATCGGTGCGACGACTGCCGCGTCGCGCGCGTGTGGCCGACGACCAACGCGGCGTTTCCGGAGACGGAGAGTCTCAGGCGCGATCGCGCCGATGCGCTCGATCTCGGCTTCGCGTTTTCAGGCGGCGGCACGCGGTCGGCGTCGGCGACGACCGGACAGCTCAGGGCGCTCGCGTACAACGGCTGGATCACAAAGGCGCGCTACATCGCCGCCGTCTCGGGCGGCTCGTGGGCGTCCATTCCGTACACGTACACGGTGCTCGACGATCTCGATCTTCTCGGGCCCATCGTCCCGCCGGAAGAACTCGACTACGACGGCCTCGTGAACTGCGCGGACGGCCGCATCGCGAAAGCCGGCGGCGCGTCTGGACTTCCGGTCGCGAGCCTGCGCGAGGCCGTGTGGCGATTGTCGGCGCCTGCCTTTCAGAAGGACACCGGCGCCACGATGGGATTTCTGAAGACGGGATTGAGCTCGCTGCTGTCGCGCCGTGAAGGCGATCGCGAAGAGAAAACGTTCGCGCGCGTGATCGGCGACACCTTCATCGATCCCATCGTCGACCCGGCGGCCGGTCAGGCGAGCCGGCGGGCGTTCGCGTGGGACGACGACAGCGTGAGCGGGATCGTCGCGGACAACCCGGGCACGCTCAGCCACATTCAGTTCCTCACCACGAGCGCCGCGCGCCGGCCGTTCCTCATCGTCGGCGGCACCGTCGCCTCGACGCGGCCGATCTACGACTACCCGCTGCTGATGCCGATCGAGCTCACGCCGATGTACGCCGGCATCCGGCACGCGTTCGGCCGGAAGTACGGCGGCACGTACATCGCGTCATGGGCGTACGATCGCCGTCCCGAAGGGCCCTCGGACGGCAAGACACTCACGGTCCACCAGGGCGCGAGCGACCGGAACTTCACGATCGCCGACATGGCCGCGGTCGCGGGATCGGCGCCGGAGCTCGCGCTGCTCCTCGGGCAGAAGCTGTCCTCGCTGCCATCGTGGGCGCAGGCCTTCAGCGGCTCGCTCGCCGGATTCTTCCCCTCGCTCACGCACGTGACGATTCGCGACGGCGGCGTCGTCGTGTCCGGTCCGACGCCGCACGGCGACGGCGGCTTCACCGACAACTTCGGGCTCATGCCGCTGCTCGCGCGCGGCGTGAAGAACATCATCGTGTTCGCGAACGTCAACGGCGAGTACGACACGAACGACGACATCGCGTCCTATTTCGAGCGCGTGCCGGATCCCGGCTTCACCGGCAACAAGTCGCTGAACGTCGTCTTCGAGCCCCGTGGTTACGGCGCGATGAAGAAAGCGTTCGCGAAGGACGTCGAGACAGGCAAGCCGCTCGTGTTCTGCGACCGCGGATGGAAGGTGATGGCGAACGAGACGTATGAGATCGCCCCGTACACCCTCGACGGGATCTGCTGGGTGTACCTGCACGCCGTCGAGGACTGGTCGTCGCGTGTGAAACGGCGCGACCCGCGGCTCGTCGAGCTCCTCAAGAAAAAGAAATACAGCACGTTTCCGTGGTACGACACCTTCAAGCAGTTGAAGCTCGACGTGCCCCAGGTCAACCTGCTCGCCAACCTCGAGAGCTGGATCATGACCGACCGCGGCGTCGTCTCGACGATCCGCGCGTCCATTCCCGCGCTTCCGGATCCGCCCGCGAGGCCGGCGCCGGCCACGCCGTACCGGTTCACGGCGAAGCAGTGCGTGGCGCCGTGATCAGGCGAGCTGATAATTTCTGAAGCGCTCCCGGAGCGCGCTCTTGAGGAATTTCCCGGCGGACGTCCGCGGGATCGCGTCGACGAACTCGAACGCGTCGGGCAGCCAGAACTTCGGAAACTGCGGCGCGAGAAACGCGCGCAGATCATCCGGCGTCGCCGACGCCGCCTTCTTCAGCACGACGGCCGCGAGCGGACGCTCGCCCCATTTCACGGACGGGACCGGAATCACCGCGGCCTCGGCCACGGACGGATGTCCCATCAGCGCCGACTCGAGCGCGATCGAGCTGATCCACTCGCCGCCGGACTTGATCAGATCCTTCGCGCGATCCTGGATCGTCACGAACCAGCGATCGTCGATGGTGACGATGTCGCCGGTCCTGAACCAGCCGTCGTCGGTGAAGCGATCCGCGCAGTCGGTGCGGTTGTAGTAGCCGGCCGCGACCCACGGTCCGCGAATCTCCAGTTCGCCCATCGTCTGGTTGTCCCTGGGGACGATGCCGTTCTCGTTGCGCGCGCGGATTTCGACGAACGCCGGCGGCCGTCCCTGCTTCGCGCGCGATTCGAGCTTCGCCTCGTCGGATGCCGACGCGAGCTCCAGCGGAAGATGGCTGACAGTCCCCAGCGGCGCGGTCTCGGTCATGCCCCAGGCGTGAACGATGTTGAGTCCGTGCCGCTTCTCGAACGCATCAATCAGCGCGGGCGGCACGGCGGCGCCGCCGACGAACATCGATCGCAGCGGCGAGAGATCGTATGCGCCCGGGTTCGCATCGAGGGCCTGGAGCACTCCCATCCAGATCGTCGGCACGCCGGCGGTGAAGGTCACGCGCTCGCGGACGAACAGATCGATGAGGCTCGCCGGATCGAGATGCGGCCCGGGCATCACGAGCTTCGCGCCCATCATCACGGCGGCGTACGGCAGGCCCCAGGCGTTCGCATGAAACATCGGCACGACCGGCAGGACGGTGTCGGCTTCGCTGAGGCTCATCGCGCTCGGCAGGCAGACCGCGAGCGTGTGGAGCACGAGCGCGCGATGCGAGTAGAGCACGCCCTTCGGCCTGCCGGTCGTTCCCGTCGTGTAGCACATGGCCGCGGCCGTGTGCTCGTCGAAGTCGCGGTCGTCGGCGAACGGCGCCGCCTGCTCGAGAAGGCGCTCGTAGTCGTTGCCGAGCACGACCACGTGCTTCACGCGCGTGGCCGGCGCGATCTTCTCCCACAGCGGCAGCAGCGTCTCGTCGACGAGGACGACGCGGTCGTCGGCGTCGTTGACGATGAACGCGAGCTCGTCGGGATGCAGCCGCAGGTTCAGCGTGTGCAGCACGGCGCCGGTCATCGAGACGCCGAAGTACGCCTCGAGGTGCTGGTAGTGATTCCACGCGAGCGTGGCGACACGGTCGCCGGGCGCGACGCCGAGCGGCTTCAGTGCGCCGGCGAGCCGCCGCGTCCGCGCGGCGAAATCGGCGTACGTGTATCGATGAATGGATTTGTCCGCGCGGCGCGTGACGATTTCACGCCGCGAAAACACGCGCTCGGCGTGCCGGAAGATGGCCGGCAGCGTGAGCGAGAAGTCCATCATCAGACCCTGCATCGCGGTTGGGATTGTATACACTTGCGCCATGAAAAAGACGCTTCTCCTCCTGAGTGTCGTCGCGCTGGCGAACGCCGCGATCGCGCAGGACGCCGGCCGCCAGGTCTTCGCGCAGCGCTGCGCCGGCTGCCACGGCAGCGACGGCAACGGCGGCGAGCTCGGGCCCGGCATCGCGACGCGCGTGCCGACGCGCACCGACGCGGAGCTGACGACGCTCTTCAGGCAGGGACTGCCGGCGTCGGGCATGCCGTCGTTCGCGAATCTGCCGGACGGCGACAGCGCCGCGTTGATTCAGTTCCTCCGCACGCTCAAGCCGCGCGCCGGCAGCGCGCCGGAGCGCAGGACCGTGACGGTCGGCGGCGCCTCGCTCAGCGGGCTGGTGCTCAATCAGAGCCAGTTCGACCTGCAGATGCTCGGTGACGACAGAAAGATCCATCTGCTGCGGAAAAGCGGCACCACGGGGACGACGTTGCGGGCCGTCACGTCGCAGAACGACTGGACCAGCTACAACGGCGGCAACGCCGGCAGCCGCTACAGCGCGCTGACGCAGATCAACAGGAGCAACGTCGCGTCGCTCGCGCCCAAGTGGATGTTCTCGCTGCGCAACACGAACAACCTGCAGGTGACGCCGGTCGTCTCGGAAGGCGTGATGTACGTCAGCGCGGCCAACGAGTGCTACGCGCTCGACGCGGGCTCGGGACGCGAGATCTGGCATTACCAGCGCGCGCGCACGAAAGGGCTCGTCGGCAACGCGGCCGGCGGCGTCAACCGCGGCGTCTCGGTCAGCGGCGATCGTCTGTTCATGGTCACCGACCACGCGCACATCATCGCGCTCAACAGACATACGGGCGCGCTGCTCTGGGAAACCGAGATGGCGGACTGGCACCAGAACTACAACGCCACCGGCGCTCCCCTTCCCGTCGGCAATCTCGTCGTCACCGGCACGTCGGGCGGCGATGAAGGCGTCCGAGGATTCGTCGCCGCGTTCGATCAGGCGACCGGCAAAGAAGCGTGGCGGTGGTGGACGACGCCGAAGCGCGGTGAGCCGGGATCGGAGACGTGGCAGGGCAAAGGCCTCGAGCATCCGGCGGGGACGACGTGGATGACCGGCGCGTACGATCCGTCGCTCGACACCGTGTACTGGAGCGTCGGCAATCCGGGTCCGGATCTCTACGGCGACGACCGTCTCGGCGACAACTTATATACGGACTCGCTCGTCGCGCTCGACGCGAAGACCGGCGCGCTCAAGTGGCACTTCCAGTTCACGCCGCACGACGTGTGGGACTACGACGCCGAGGAAACGCCGGCGCTCGTCGACACGAACTGGCAGGGACAGCCGCGCAAGCTCGTCGTCCAGGCGAACCGCAACGGGTTCTTCTACGTGCTCGATCGCACGAACGGCAAGTTCCTCTTCGGCACGCAGTTCGTCAAGAACGTGACGTGGGCGACAGGACTCGATGCGAACGGACGGCCGATGCGCGTGCCGAACATGGAGCCGACGCTCGACGGCAAGCGCGTGTGCCCGTCGCTCGACGGCGCGTCGAACTGGTACTCGACGTCGTGGAATCCGCAGACCGGCCTCTATTACGTCCAGACGAACGACAAGTGCGGCATCTTCACGAAGGTGCCGCTCGAGTGGGAGGCGGGCAAGGGCTTCATGGGCGGATCGTTCGCGCCCGCGCCTGAACCGGCGCAGCGCCTGCTGCGCGCGATCGACATCAGGACGGGCAAGGCGACGTGGGCGCTGCCGCAGACGGGCGCGGTCAACTCGTGGGGCGGCGTGCTGAGCACGGCCGGCGGCGTCGTGATCTTCGGCGAGGACAGCGGCGCGCTGATGGCCGCGGATGCGTCCAGCGGAAAGCCGCTCTGGAGTTTTCAGACGAGCGCGCTCTGGAAAGCGTCGCCGATGACGTACGTCTTCGACAACAAACAGTACGTCGCGATTGCCGCGGGCTCGAACATCATCGCGTTCGGCTTGCCGTGAACCGCCGGTGCTTTCTGCAGCAGGCGGCGCGAGCCGCTCCCTTCGCTGCAATCGCGCTGCGCGACGGAACGGCGGCAGCCGGCAACCCGATCGTGATCGTCGGCGCCGGTCTCGCGGGACTTCGCGCGGCTGAACTGCTGCTGGACGCTGGGATGTCTGTCGTCGTCCTCGAGGCACAATCCCGGCCCGGTGGCCGCGTTCATACGCTGCGGACGTTCGACGAGGGACT
>DATNBT010000465.1:0-2876 GCA_035571855.1 Vicinamibacterales bacterium | reverse complement strand
GGCGCGGATGGCGTCTTCTCAGTGCCGGCCGGTTCGACGCGCCGGGTCGACGTGCTCGTCACCGCGGTCGGGTACGCGTTCGTGACTCGCCGCGTGGACGTGACCGCCGGCGTCGCGGATCTCGGTGACGTTCGGCTCAACCGCGAGTCCGCCGCCGTCGCCGAACGCGTCGAGGTCCGCGGCGCCCAGACTCGCGACGCCGCGCCGGCTCGCACGCTCACGAAAGCGGATCTGGAGACGCTGTCGATGGTGATCGTCGACGATCCGCTCCGCTCCGTCCACGCGCTGCCGGGCGTTGCGGCCAACAACGATCTGAAGGCCGAGTTCTCGCTGCGAGGCGCCGGGTTCGACCAGGTCGGCGTGTATGTCGACGGCGTCCGCACCGGCGGGTTCGTGCACCTGTTGTCGGATTCGGGGACGACGGATCAACTGTCACTGTCGGTCGTCAACCAGGACACGCTGGCGTCCGCCGCGCTGACGCCGGGCGTCAACGACGCGCGCACAGGCGGCGTGACCGCCGGCGCGCTCGCGCTCGACACGCGCGAGGGCAACCGCGATCGCCTGACGGCGCATCTGTCGACCGGGTTCATTGTTTCGTCCGGCGTGCTCGAGGGGCCGCTTCCCCGTGAGCGCGGCGCCTGGTTGCTGGGCGGCCGGACCACGCGCCTCGACTACCTGCAGCAGGCCGTCGATCGCGTGGCCGGCACCAACGATGACGACAACGGATCCGATCTGGCTTTCGGGGACGTGATCGGTAAGACGGTGATCGATCTGTCGGCCAGGCACCAGATCACCGCGTCGTGGCTCGCGGGCGCGTTCACGAACGACGATCGCGACGGCTCGGGCGCCAAGTCGTCGAACCGGCTCGGTTCGGTCGCGTGGCGGGCGGTCCTGAACGGCCGGCTGTTCGCCCGCGTTCAGGGATTCTTTCTGTCGACGGCGTATCGGGAGCACGACGCTGTTCGTCCGGTGACGTTGGAAGACGGACAACAGGGCGCCGGAGTACGCGCCGACGTCACCTTCCAGGCCACATCCGCCCACCAGCTGCAGGCGGGCCTCTACGCGCAGCGCGTCCACGGGCATGCCGGCGGCGTCGAGTCTCTCGGCGGTTTCGACGTGAGGCGGAGCGAGCCGTCGTGGTACGTCCAGGATCGGTGGACGCCGTCGGCGCGTGTGTCGATCACCGCGGGCGCGCGCGTAGACAGCGCGGCCGGCGAAACCGTGGCCGCGCCGCGCGTGCTCGCCGCCGCCGCGGCGCGGGGTTGGACGCTGCGCGCCTCGGCCGGGACGCAATATCAACTGCCGCCGCTCGCCGCCCTGCACGGGCTGCTGGGCAACCCTGCGCTGCGGATGCCGCATGCGTTCGAGATCGGCGGAGGCGTTGACCACGCGGTGGGGAGTGGGCAGACGCTGAGCGTCGACGTGTATCGCCGCCGCGACCGCGACGGCCTGTTCGCGCTGGCGGAGCCGCGCCTCGAAGACGGCCGCCCGACCGCACGCCTCAATCCTTTTGAGAACGCGCTCGACGGCACGTCACGCGGCGTCGAGGTGGCGATTCGCCGCGCCAGCGCCCGCCGTCTCAGCGGATGGGTGGCATACGCCTACGGGAACGCGCGCATGAATGACGAGGTCGACGGTCTCGCCTTTCCGAGCGATGACGACCAGCGGCACACGCTCAACGCGGTCGGGTCGTTTCGTCTGTCGGGGACGCTCGCGCTCGGCGCGCAGTGGCGCCATGGCAGCGGCATGCCGCGCCACGGGTTCCTGACTCAGGCCGACACCACGCTCGTGCTCGGGTCCGAGCGGAATCAGATCCGCCTGCCGCCGTACGACAGGCTCGATCTGCGCATCCGCAAAGGCTTCCTCTTCGGATGGGGTGTCTTCACGCTCTCGGGAGAAGTGCTCAACGTGCTCAACCGCAAGAACGAATACAACGTCGAGTCGACCCTCCTCACGGTCGCGCGGACCGGCCAATACAGCAGCGGTCTGCGGAAAGGGTTCCCCGTCGCGCCGTCCATCGGTCTGTCGGTGCAGTTCTGATTAATGAGGAGGCACATGCACGTGACCCCATTCAGTGCCGCGACGATCCTCGTGTTCGCGACCGCGTCGCCGTCGCACGCGCAGGGCATCGAGGTCTTTGGCGGATATTCCGTCAATGCCGACTACGTCCAGAATCGTCCCGCGATCTTCGTCGTCGACCAGAAGGTGTCACCCTTCTTCAGCCTTGGGAGCGGTCCGACCGGCTTCGAGGCGTCGTTCACACACGACGTGCGGAACGGTCTCGGCATGAAAGTCGATGTATCTGGTTATTCCGATACATTCCCACCAGGGCCCGCGGCGTACTGCCAACCGGACAGCTCCACTGCCGGGATTGCCTGCGGCACCGGCCTGACGTTTCAGGCTACAGGCCGCGCGTTGTATGTGACCGCCGGTCCCGAGTGGAAGATCCGGCGCGGCAAGCGCTTCGCCCCCTTCGCTCAGACGCTTGTCGGAATCGTGTACAGCCGATCGACGTTCATGATGAACGGTTCAGATGTGCAATACACAAATCCCTTCACAGGAGGAGTGCTGCTGTTCACCAGTGCAGGGTTCCCCCAGGATCGAAGCATCCATTACGCTGACGCCCATGCCGATGCCGGACTGGCGCTGGCGATTGGCGGCGGCTTTGACATCCGACTGAGCAAACGCATCGGGCTTCGCGCCGCCATGGATTACGATCCGACGTTTCTGGTACGTCCGGTGTTTCCCGACCTCTCGCCCGACGCCCAAGGGCGAGTCGTCCTTCGGCCCGCGTCGAACGAGCGACAACGGCAGGATCATGCTCGCTTGAGCATCGGAATGGTGTGGCGCATTCGATGAGTGCAAGGTAACCCTTT
>DATNBT010000464.1:0-2457 GCA_035571855.1 Vicinamibacterales bacterium | reverse complement strand
AGATCATCAACCCCGCCTTCGAGAAACTCTTCGGCTATCCGGAAGCCGAAATCGCCGGCAAGGTCATCGCGTCCCTGCTGGTGCCGGCCGATTCCGTCTCGGAATCCAACCGCATCGCCGCAAGCGGACTGACCGGCGCGTCGGCCACGACCACCACCCATCGCCGGCGGAAGGACGGCACGCTCGTCGACGTCGAGGTCACGTTCGTGCCGTTCACGAGCAGCGACAACCGGCCCGCGGGCGCCTACGCGTTCTATCGCGATCTCTCGGCGCAGCGCGCCGCGGAACGCCACCTCCGCGCGCAGTACGCCGTCATCGAAGCGCTCGCCCACTCCCCGACGATCGAAGCGGCCTCCGAGTGGGTGCTGCGCGCGATCGCCGAATCGCTCGAATGGCCCGTCGGCGCGATGTGGCTCGTCGACAAGACCTCGGGGACGATGCGCTGCATCGACTTCTGGTGCCATTCGGCGATCGACACACAGGAGTTCGAACGCCAGACGCGCGCGAGCGAGTTCAAGCGGGGCTTCGGACCCGGACGCACGTGGGAGATCGGCGCGCCGACGTGGATCGTCGACACGACGAAGGAGCCGAAGTTCTCGCGGCGCGAAGCCGCGCTCGCCGCCGGCCTCCACGCGGCGATGAGCTTCCCGATGGTGCTCGACGGCGAAGTCGTGGGGGTCGTCGAGTTCTTCACGCTCAGCGTCCTCCAGCCCGACGACACGCTGCTGAAGATGTTCGACGCCCTCGGCAAGCAGCTCGGCGAGTTTGTCGGCCGCACCCGGGCGCAGGAACAGCTGGAACGCTTCTTCACGATGTCGGGCGACCTGCTCTGCATCGCCAACTTCGACGGCTACTTCACGCGCGTCAACGCGTCGTGGCACCGCGTGCTCGGCTACACGACGACCGAGCTGATGTCGCGGCCGTTCATCGACCTCGTCCACCACGAAGACCGCGAGGCGACGATGGCGGCCGTCGCCGAGCTGACGCACGGCAAGTCGATCGCGCTCTGGGAGAACCGCTACCGCTGCAAGGACGGCACGTACCGCTGGCTGAGCTGGACGTCGACGCCGAAGCTCGACGAGCAGTTGATCTACGCCGTCGCGCACGACACGACCGACCGCAAGCTCCTCGAGCAGCAGACGCAGGAAACGCTGAAGATGCGCAACGACTTCGTGTCGTTCGTGACGCACCAGCTGCGGACGCCGCTGTCCGGCATCAAGTGGATGCTGGAGCTGGCCAAAGAGACCGACGACGCGGCCGAGAAGGCGTCGTACGTGGAAGACGCGCGTGAATCGGCGGACCGTCTGATCGGTCTCGTCAACGACCTGCTCGACGCGTCGCGCCTCGAGAGCGGCAAGCTGCAGGTGACGCTCGAACCGGTCAGGCTCACGCAGCTCACCTACGACGTCCTCGCCGACGTCGCGACGCTGGTGAAGGAACGGCACCACGATCTCGACATCCAGTGCGAGCCCGACATCCCGGTGTCCATGCTCGACTCGCAGCTGCTGCGGCAGGTCATCCTCAACCTGCTGTCCAACGCCATCAAATACACGCCGGAGCACGGCAAGATCGGCATCCGCATCGGACGCGAGGGGCCGGTGATGCACTGGTCCATCAGGGACAGCGGCATCGGGATTTCGGAAGATTCGCAGAAACGCCTGTTCGAGAAGTTCTTTCGCGCCGACAATGCCCATACCGTCGACACCGAGGGCACGGGCCTCGGGTTGTATCTTGTGAGACTCATCGTCGAGCGGCTGGGAGGCACAATCACGTGTGAATCGGAAGTGGGGCATGGTACGCTTTTCCACTTCACGCTGCCCATTACGGCTGGAGACCATGTATGAGTAAGTCGATTCTGCTCGCCGAAGACGACCGCTTTCTGCGCCGCGCGTGCGAGACGAAGCTGAAACAGGCCGGGTTCGACGTCCGCGTCGCCGTGGACGGCGAAGAGGCGCTCAATTTCGCGCGCGAGCACGTGCCCGATCTGCTGCTGCTCGACCTCCTCATGCCGAAGCGCGACGGGCTGTCGGTGCTCGCGACGCTGCGCGGCGATCCGAAGACGAAGGACATCCGCGTCGTGATCATGTCGAACTCGTCGAAGGATCTCGAGCGGCAGAAAGCCGCGGCGCTCGGCGTCGTCGACTACTGGATCAAGTCGAACCTGTCGCTGCAGGAGCTGACGGACCGCGTCACGCAGCTGCTGAAGTAAGCGGGCGGTACAGGGAACGATGACCCGCATCCTGCTTGCCGAAGACGATCGCATTCTGCGCAAGGCGGGTGAAGTGTCGCTGAAGAAGCGCGGCTACGAGGTCATCTCCGCCGTCGACGGCGAGGACGCGCTGGCCAAGGCGCGCGATCACAAGCCGGACCTCGTGCTGCTGGACGTCATGATGCCGAAGATGAACGGCTTCGAGGTCCTGCGCGCGCTCAAGGGCGCCGACGACGTCCGCGACATCC
>DATNBT010000463.1:0-5611 GCA_035571855.1 Vicinamibacterales bacterium | reverse complement strand
CCCGCCACAGCCGGCGGCCGATCAGCGCGGACTGTCGGACGCGACTGACACGAACGAGTTCGTGGACGTGATGATTCTCTACACGCGGGCGGCCCGCGTCGCGGCCGGAGGGACCCCCGCGATGCTCGCCGAAGTCACGGCTGCCGTGAACACGGCGAATGTCGCGCTCGCGAATTCCAGGGTCACGCATCGCTTCAGGCTGGTGTACCAGCAGGAGGTCCTCTACGTCGAGGACGGGCACGTCGAGCACAGTCTCGACCAGCTGACGGACAAAGACGATGGATTCATGGACGAAGTGCATCTGCTGCGGGACCAGTACCGCGCCGACGTCGTGACGCTGTTCACCACCGACGCAGATGCGTGCGGCGTCGGCTGGCTGTTGAGCTCCCCGTCGAATACTGCGTTTCAGTCACGGGCATTCACTGTCAATCTCTGGTCCTGCGCGAATGCTGCCGTCACCCTTGCTCATGAGATCGGACACAACATGGGACTGAGTCACGATCGCGAAAACGCGCCCGAGTCCGGGGCGCGCCCGTACGGCTTCGGATATCGCATCCCCGGTGTCGCCCGCGACGTGATGGCGTACCCGTGTGAACTCCAGGGACAGGCCCTCTGCCCGAGACGCACCCAATTCTCGTCGCCGCTCTTCACCTTTTCGGGCACCGGCTTTGCGGCAGGCACCGCGACCGAGGATGCGGCGCGGGCCCTGAACGATACGTCGCTGCTGGTCGCGAATTTCCGGTTGTCACGACACGTGCGCGGCGATTTCGATGGCGACGGCAAGGCCGACGTCGGTGTGTATCAATCGCTGACTGGCATCTGGACCATCGCCCGCGGGACGACCACGGACATCACGCTCGTGGGCGGGGGCTTCGACGATCGACCGGTTCCCGGTGATTACGACGGCGACGGGTGGACTGACCAGGCCGTTTTCCGGCCCTCGCTCAGCCAGTGGCAGATCCGGAGATCCGGCAGCCAGACCCAGACGTTGGTCCTCTGGGGTGGCGTCGGCGACATCCCGGTGCCGGGGGACTACGACGGAGATCGCAAGACCGATATTGCGGTGTTCCGGCCTTCCAATGGCACGTGGTTCATCCTGCTGTCGAAGACGCTGACGGGCTTCAGCGTCACGTGGGGAGGCGCCGGTGACATACCGGTGGTCGCCGATTACGACGGCGACGGTAGGGCCGACATTGCCGTGTTCCGCCCGTCGAACGGAACGTGGTACGTCATTCGCTCGAGCACTTTCACGGGACTCACCCTCACGTGGGGCGGCAACGGCGACGATCCGGTCCCCGCGGACTATGACGGCGACGGCAAAGCCGACATCGGAGTCTTCCGGCCGTCGACCGGCGTGTGGTACATCATTCGCTCAAGCACCTTCACGGGCTTGGCCGTGACATTTGGCGGCAACGGCGATATCCCTGTCCCGGCCGACTACGACGGTGATGGCAAGGCGGATATTGCCGTCTTCCGGCCGCCGTCCCTCGGGAACGGTACGTGGTACCTTGTCAACTCGAGCAACGGAACGGGTCCGATCGTGAGCCTGGGCCGCATCGGCGACATCCCGATCACCAGGCGTCCGCGGTAAGCGGCCGTGGTCAGACAGTGATGGGGGCGGCATCGCGGCAGACCCGGAACACGCGTCGCCGACGACATGTCGCTGACGCAGGCGCAGCGCGTGCGCGACTCGCGCGGCGCGCCGGAGTCCATCTTCAACCCGCGGCTCGGCGAGACCTACATCAAGGTGCAGGGTCGAAATGCGAGCCGGAGTACCGCGCCATCTCACGCCAGCTCGTGCTCTTCTGCGTTGAGCGCCGCAAGGCGTGGCGCATGCTGCAGAGCAAGGCCGGCATCGAGAACCGCGACCACACGGCGCAGCGCGCGCTGTTCGCCGACGTCGACGCGGTCGCGAAGGTCGATCTCTTCGCGCACGGGGAGCAGCTGTTGAAGATGGTGCAGTCACCGGCGGTCGTGGCCGCCGCGAGACGCGCCGTCCATCTTGCGTGAGTGCCGGGCCTCCGCCTCCTCGACGGAATGCGAGCTGGTGAGGTCGGTCTCCTTCTTCGCCATCTCGACCAGCTGCCGGAAGTGCTGGTGCAGGATGCGCAGCTCCTGCTCGCTCAGGTCCTCGACGTCGATCAGCCGGTTGCTCGCCCCCTTCTTCGAGGCGACGAGCTCGTTCAATTTGAGCTGCACCGCCATCGACTCCTTGTTCTGCGACCGCTGGATGAGGAAGACCATCAGGAACGTGACGATGGTGGTCGCGGTGTTGATGACGAGCTGCCAGGTGTCCGAGAAGCCGAAGATCGGCCCGGTCACCAGCCACACGATGATGAGGAGCCCGGCGAACGAGAAGCCGAGCGTGCTGCCGGTGACGGCAGTGGCCCAGGACGAGAACGCTTCCAGGCGGCGGCCGAACGAGTTGCGACTCCGAGGCATGGGTCCGATCCTCCCGTGCCTGAAGATCTTAGCCGCTCTAGCGCTTTGCGATGCCGTCGCCCGCGTGCGGCAGGCGCGCTTCCGAGTCCAGCAGGAACGCGCCCGACACCACGATCCGCTCGCCGGAGCTCAGCCCCTCCAGGATTTCGATGCGTCCGCCGCCGCGCCAGCCGGTCTTCACGCGGCGCGGATGGAAGACACCGCTGCGCTCGACCGGCTCGACGAAGACGAGTTGCTCGAGCCCGGCGTCGCGGACCGCGTCCGCCGGCACCAGCAGCGCGTCAGCGCCGCCGACGTGCAGGTCGACGTCGACCGGCATGCCGGGGCGGAGCACGTAGCCGGGATTGTCGGCGTCGATGCGCACGCGGACCGCCTGCGTCGCCGAGTCGAACTGCGGCGTCACCTGGGTGCTGACGCGCGCGCCGGCGATCTCGCCGCGGCCGGGCACGCGCACCGTTGCCGGCATGCCCGGGGCGACGACAGCGGCCTCGCGGCCGAACACGTCCGCCATGATCCAGACGCGGCTGAGATCGGCGACGCGATACAGCTCGCGGCCGCGATCCACCGTCTGGCCCGCGGTCACGCTGCGCGCCAGGACGAACCCGTCCGCCGGCGCGAGGATCCGGATCGCCGGGGGGATCCGCCTGGCCAGCGCGACTTCGTCGAGCTGCGCCTTCGACACGCCGAGCGTGCGCAGCCGATCGACGCTGAGGTCGAGCGTCGCCTCCGCCGCGGCGATCTGCGCCTCGTTGTCGCCGGCGCTCTTCGATCGCGCGAGCAGATCGAGCGCGACGAGGTAGCCCTGGAAGGGCGACCGCAGGTCCGGCGCGGAGACCGTGCCCAGCCATTGGTCCTTCCGCACGCGGCTGCCGGTCGTGACGTCCGACAGCTCGCGCACGTACCCGGTGATCCCCGCGTCGATCCGGTACGAGCGCGTTTCGTCGGCGGCGACGCGTCCGTACACGAGCAGGCGATCGACACCCGCCGCGCGTTCGACCGCCGCGACTCGTATGCCCATCGCCTGCTGCATGCCCGCGCTGACGCGGACTGCCGGCTCGGCTGCGGGCGACTCGTCTTCGTAGACCGGCACCAGGGCCATGCCGCAGTCCGGCGCCGTGCCCGGCGAATGTGACGTATAGCGCGGGTGCATCGGATCGACGTAGTAGAGGATCGCGCGGCCGGGGCGGCTCTCGGCGATCGCCGCCGGGGCGCGGTAGCGCCCCGCGGCGAAGCCGACGCCGAAGATCGCCAGCACGACGAGACTGACCAGCCCGCGTTTCATGGCCGGCTCCTTACGAGAGGATCTTGTCGACGATCTGCCACCCGAACATCATCGAGTGATCCTCGTGCGCCAGGTTGTGGCAGTGCGCGACGTACTTCGCGGTCACGCTGCTCTGCGCCTGCGCGCGCGTCGGGAACGTGCGGAAGTTGCGGTAGATGACCACTTCCTCGCCCGGTCCGAGGTTGATCGTGTCTTCCTTGGCGAACACGTCGTCCCCGCCGACGTTGGTGACCGCGTTGTAGCGCACGCCGTTCTTCTCGATGATGCGATGCTCCTCCTGGTGGAAGTGCATCGGGTGCACCCAGCCGCCGCCGCCGTTGCGGATCGTCCAGATCTCGGGCTGACCCTTCTGCGGAGAGGCCAGCGGCGTGCAGACCTGGAACGGCCGATCGTTGATCGCCCATTCGAACTCTTCGTTCAGCGCACGCTGCACGGGATCGTCGGTGAGATTGCCCGACGTGCCGCCGCGCTGCAGCTCGAAAGTTCGATGCCGCAGCTTCGCCAGCGCCGCGTCGCTGAAATCGATCGCCGGCAGCGCCCGCAGCTGGCGCGGGATCAGCTGTCCGGCGGCGTTCACGAACGGCAGGCTGTTGTCGAGGACGCTGGGCTCGCGCTCGATGACGATCTTCAGGACCGGCACCTTGTAGTCCGGGTCATCGCTGTCCGGCTTGCGGCCGTCGAGCATCTGCATCGTGTTGACCAGGTAGATCTCGTAGTTCTTGGTCGCCTGGTCCTTCTGGGCGTCGATGTACTGGCGGAAGTCGAGCACCACTTCCTTCCGCCGCGACGGCCAGAGCTGGATCGCGTCGCGCATCTGCGGCTGGGGCAGCAGCCCGCCTTCGCTGGAGATCTGGACGAACGACAGGCAGCGCTGCCCGTCGGGCAGCAGCCACTGTCCCTGCGTGCCGCGCGCCGCCACGGGCCCGCGCGACGACTTCATCAGCACGAAGTTGTAGACCCGCGCGATCGAGGCGTCGAGGAAGCGGAAGCGGTAGCGGCGCTGCTTCACCCGCAGCACCGGGAACGCCTTGCCATTCACCGTGAAGATGTCGCCGACGAAGCCGTGGTTGGGATAGTGCTTGAAGAACTTCTGGCCCCACTGGCCGTACTCGCCGCAGCCGACGTGGAAATCGTGATGCGGCGTGACGCCGTCGTCGATCGCCAGGTCGTGAAGGATGATCGGAATGTCGTAATCCATCGCGAACGTCCGGCCGACGGTGCGGCGCACGCCGGGCAGCCGCAGGCCGCGTCCCTCGTCGCCGGGATCGAGCGTGGGTGTGCCCGAGCGCGTGCGATTGCGATCGTCCGGCGATTCCTCGTCGTAGATTGGGTAGAAGCCGACGAGCCCCTTGTAGACGTTCGCGCCGGTGTAGGCCTCGTAGTGATCGTGGAACCACAGCGTCGACTGCTTTTCGCTGTCGTCGCCCTCTGGCGGCCAGTTCAGGTACAGGTTGTCGACCCACTCGCCGGGGCCGAAGCCCTCGGGTCTGAAATGCGGATTGCCGTCGCTTTCCGGCGCGGTGTGGCCGTTGTGCAAGTGCACGAGGAATTGACCCTTCGGCGAGCCGAACGACTCGGGACGCACGGGTCCCTTGACGATCTCGTTCTTGAAGCGGACGACCACCGGCTGCCCGTATCGCGCGTTGATCATCGAGCCGGGGAACGTGCCGTTGAAGCTCCAGATGTCGCTTGGCGGCAGATCCAGCGGTCCCGGCTGACGGCCTGGCGCGACCACGTCCTGACCGAGCGCGTTAATCGGTTGCACCTTAGAGCTCGTCCACTTGTGCGTGGCGTTCTGTAGGCGCACCAGGTAGTGGACGGGCTCGGGCAGCGGCTTGCCGTCCGCCGCCTTGATGTCCGACGGCCAGAGCGAATGCGTGCAGGTGC
>DATNBT010000462.1:0-5038 GCA_035571855.1 Vicinamibacterales bacterium | reverse complement strand
TCACGACGGCATCGACGTCCGCGTTCTGAATCAGACCCGCGTCGTCGGCGCACGTCTTCACGCCGGGATGCCTGCGCTCGGCGGCCTGCCGGCGTTCGGGCCGTGCGTCGGCAATCGTCGTCAGCCGCACGCCGTCGGCGTCGGCGAAATTTCGCGCGAGGTTCGGGCCCCAGTAGCCGTAGCCGATGAGGCCGACGTTCAGCATCGGGCGAGAAACCCGGCCGCGACCGCGGCGACGCGGCGTACGTCGTCCTGCCGGAGGAATGGATGCATCGGAAGCGACACGATTTCGCGAGTGAGGCGCTCGGTTACAGGGAAATCCCCAACACTATAGCCCAGCTCACGGTACGCGGGCTGCAGATGCACGGGCACCGGATAGTGAATGCCGGTGGCGATGCCGTTCGCCTCGAGATGCGCACGGAACTCATCGCGCCTCGGCACGCGCACGACGAACAGGTGATAGACGGACTCGTTCTGCGCATCGTCCTTCGGACGGTTGATCGACGACGGCAGCGCTTCCACGTACCACTCTGCGACCTGCCGCCGCTTCGCGTTCCACTCGTCGAGCACATCAGCCTGAACACGGAGAATGGCCGCCTGGAGTGTGTCGAGCCGCGCCGTATAGCCGACGAGCTCATGCTCGTACTTGCTGACGCGTCCGTGATCGCGCAGCAGGCCGATCCGCTTCGCCAGTTCGCCGTCATTCGTCGTGACGAGTCCTCCGTCACCGAATGCCCCCAGGTTTTTCGTCGGGTAGAAGCTGAACGCGGCGGCGGTGCCGAGCGAGCCGGTCCGCGACCCGCGGTACTTCGCGCCGTGCGCCTGGGCGGCGTCCTCAATCACCGCGATCGATTTCCGCGCGGCGATGTCGCGAATCTCGTTCATCGCGGCAGGCCGGCCGTACAGATGGACCGGCATCACCGCTCTGGTTCGCGGCGTGATCGCGCGCTCCATCAGGTTCGGATCGAGGTTGCCGGTCGAGTCCTCGACGTCGACGAGCACCGGCCGCGCACCGGCCGCCGTGATCGCCGCAGCCGTGGCTATGAACGTGTTCGCCGGCGCAATCACCTCGTCGCCCGGCCCGATCTTCAGGCCGCGGAGGATCAGTTCGAGCGCGCGCGTGCCCGACGAGACGCCGATCGCGTGGCGCACGCCGCAGAAGGACGCGAACCACTGCTCGAAGTCGGCGATGTCGCTGCCGCCGATGTACGCGGAGCGGCTGAGCACGGACGCGATCGCCGCGTCGATCTTCGGCTTCAGGGCCTCGTACTGCTGCCTCAGGTCAACGAATGGAATCGTCGTAGGCATGCAGCCAGCGGTCCGCTGTTTGACGGATGTCGTAGCGATTCACAATTGTCGTACGCGCGGCCCTTCCAAGTCGACTCGCGGCGTCCGGATCGGCCAGCACGTCGGCAAGCGCGCCGGCCAGCCCCGCTTCGTCGTCGCGCTCGACCAGGCGCCCGTTGACCCGATCCTCGAGGATCACGTCGGTTGCGCCCTCGATCCGCGAGGCGATGCACGGCAGGCCGCACGCCATGGCCTCGAGCAGCGACACGGGGTTCGCTTCACGTATCGACGACAGGACGAAGGCGTCGGCGGCACGATAGTACCGCTCGATGGCGTGCGTCGGATCGACGAAGACGACATCGGACGCGTGTCCCGTCGCCGCCGCCTCGTCGCCGATGTCCTGTGCAATCGCGCGATCGATCTCGTAGTACGGCGACGCGGTCGCTCCGATATACACGAGCTTGGCGGCGATTCCCTGTTTCACGGTCCGCTTCCACGCGCGAAACAGCAGATCCGGGCGCTTGTCATGCGAGAAGAATCCGACGAAGACAACGACGCGATCGGCGCCGGCCCAGCCGATCTCGCGCCTGAGCGCCGCGCGCTCTACGGCGTCGGCCGGTCGAAATCGATCGACATCGATGCCGTTCGGCGTCAGACGGACCTTCGCGGCGGGGACGCCGGCCTCCTCGCAGCGCCGCGCGAGATTCGGGCTGACGGGCAGAATCAGGCGCGCCGCCCTGAACGCCCAGCCTGCAAGACGACCGCGTGCGTCGGCGGCCTGCGGCTCGTCCTGGCCTGACGTGTGAAGCGTCAGGACGACCGGCTTGCCCATCGTCCGCGCCATCACCGTCACCGGGACGTTCTTCTGTGAGAAACCGTGGAGATGGACCACGTCGATCCCGGGCAGGATGGACATCAGTTTCGTGACGATTCGCAGCGAGGCTCCGGCTTTCGACGCGCCGCTTCGGACGTCGATCGACAGCCGATGGACCGTGACGCCGTCAATCACCTCGGTCACGGGGAGCGATGAGTCGACGGAGGTCACGAGCACCGAGAATCGCACGCGATCGCCAAGCGCGGCCGCCGCGGCGCGACATTGAAGTCCTGCCGCGCTGATTTCCGGAAAGTACGCCCCTGCAACGAGAAGCACCGACGGCGTCGATTTCATCCCGCCGCCGCAAACGCCCGCGTCAGCACGTCACTCATCGCCGCCGACGTCTTCGTGAGGTCGTAATCCGCCGCAACGCGATCGAAGTCCGGCCCGACGGTCAGCCGGTCCTCCCGCCACCGCGCGATCAGATCGCTCAACGCCACACGGATCCCCGCCTCATCGTCCGGCGCGGCGACGATGCCGCCGGTGCGTCTGACGAGCGCCGCCGAGGCGCCTTCGCCCGGCGTGACGGCGAGAATGGGTTTCCGGAACGGCAGATAGTCGACCAGCTTGCTCGGAAGGAACGGGCTCGGCCCGTTCGTCGGCGCGTCGATGACGACCAGGACGTCGGCGTCCGACGCGATCGCCTGCGCATCCGCCGCCGGCACTCTCTCGCGCAGCCGCACGAGTCGATCGATGCCGAGCGCCGCTGCTTCGCGCTCGAAACCGACGACGAAGGGGCCGACGAACGTGATCTCGATGACGCCGTCGAGCGATCCCTCGGCGTTCAGCGCAGCCAGCGCGCGAAAGAGCGCCGTCGGCGTCCGAAGACCGTCGTAGAAGCGCCCGGTGTGGACGAGACGGAGAGGCGGCCCAGCCTTCGCGGCTTCGGCGCGGCCGCGCGACAGGCCCTCGAAGCCGTGCGGAACGACGGCGACCTTGCCTCTGAATCCCTCCGGATATTTCTTCATCACGAGATCAGCGGCCTCTCTGGTAACAAACACGAGCGCGCTCGCCTCGCGGACGATCTGCTCTTCCAGTTTCGCGGCGAGGTCGCGCTGCGTCCTCGACCCTCGCCAGTACGGGCTGTCGATCCACGGATCGCTGAAGTGCGCGACCCACGGCAGGCCGGTACGCCGGTGCACGCGCAGGCCTGCCAAGTGGCTCGACCACGGCTGCGCGAAGCTCACGAGGCCGTCGAACGTCGCTCGTCCGGCCGCGGCAATCGCCGCGTTCGACGCCCGCCGCACCCAGACCCATTTCGGGTCGGGCCGATCGCGCAGCGACGGCATCAGCCGCCACATGACGCGGGTGATCAGCCATTCTTCGGGAGACTTCACGCGAAGGACCTCGACGCCGGGAGGCAGCATCGCCTCGACGCCGCCGGGCCAGTTCGGGCCGCCGCGCCTCGGGGCGAGACACACGACAGTCGGCTGCCACCCGAGCGGCACGAGGCCGCCGAGCGTGCGCGCGACCTGCGTCGCGCGAGGCCCGTACATCGGCGGCATCTCCCAGGAAATCGCCAGCAGCCGCCTCATCAGCCTCGGTCCGCCTGAAGGCGGACACTACCAGCGAGCGCGTCGATGGTTCGTCGCGTGTGCTCGCGCCACGTGTGGCGTTCGAGTGCGACGCGCCGGGCGTCGGCGCCGAGACACTCGCGCAACGTGCGGTCCTGCACCAGCCGCGCGATCGCGGACGCGAGCGCGTCGACATCACCGGGCGGCACGAGCAGCGCCGTCTGTCCGTCCTCGAGCACCTCCCCGATCTGATCGAGCCGCGACGCGACGATGCCCTTTCCCATCGCCATGTACTCGAACAGCTTGGTGGGCGAGCCGAAGAACGGCGTCCCGTCCGGATTCGGGACGTGCGGGGATACGAGCACGTCGCAGGCAGCCAGATATGCCGGGCCCTCCGCCTGCGCCACCAGCCCTGTGAACGTCGTCTGCTCCATCGCGCGGCCTTCGGTCAGAATCTGTCTCACCGCGTCGAGCCTGGCGCCTTCGCCGATCATCAGCAGCCGTGCGTTCTGCGTCGCCGCGGGATTCGACGCACGGAGCGACACGTACGCGCGGGCAAGCGCTTCCGCTCCGTGCCACGGGCCGAACGTGCCGATGAATCCAATGACGGTCTTTCCGGCGAGTCCGTACTTCGCCCGCACCGCCGCGCCGTCAATCGCCGGGCTGTATCGATCGGCGTCGACGCCGTTGGGATTCACGAGCACGCGCGACACATCGATGCCGCGCGCCGCGATCTCGTCCCTCATCGCGCGGCTGACGACGACGACAAGATCAGCGGCCGTGAGATTCAGCCGTTCGATGCGCTCCGAGAGCCGTTCGTACTTGAGCGGACGTCCCCAGTGTCGCGCCATCCAGACTTCCGAGCCGTTGTACTCGATGACGAGCGGGACGCCGAGCGCCTGCGAGAGCTTCACGCCTGTGAAGTTGTTGACGCTGTACCGCTGATAGATGAACGCGGGCACGCGTCCATGCAGCGAGTACCTCGTCTGACGCTCGAGTGCGTCGTTGAGCACGAACGACGGCAGCTCGCGGAAGTTCCAGAAGGCTTCCGGAGGCGAGACGACGTGTTGTTCGACCGATGGATCGACAGTCGCAATCCGGTCGGTGGTCACAAGCACCGGCGCGCCCGCGAAGCGGCGGAGCTCGTTCACGACGCCGGCAATATGTCCGACCGAGCCCCCGGCGCGTACCCCGAAGCTGAAGTCCGATCGCAGGAACAGGGGCGGCCGCGTCAGGTCCGGCGGCTGGTGCCGTTCTCCCGTCGCATTGCGCTCGAGAGCGTCAACGGCGTCCTCAAGGTGTCGCAGCAGCTCGTGCTTCTGAAACGGCTCGCGCGTCAGCTGGACGATCCACTCCGACATCG
>DATNBT010000461.1:0-5071 GCA_035571855.1 Vicinamibacterales bacterium | reverse complement strand
ATCGCCCCGCGGATCTCGATGATCGACGGCGTGTCGCAGGTGCAGGTGCAGGGCGCGCAGAAGTACGCGGTGCGCGTGCAGGTCGATCCCGACAAGCTGCGCAACGAGGGCGTCGGCCTCAATCAGGTCAACCAGGCGCTCCAGAACTGGAACGTGAACCTGCCGACGGGACAGCTGTACGGCGATCACCGGACGTTCAATATCCAGGCGGGCGGACAACTGGCGAACGCCGCGGCGTTCAAGCCGCTCGTGATCGACTACAGGAACGGCGCGCCGCTGCGCCTCTCGCAGGTCGCCAACGTCATCGACGACGTGGAGGACAACCAGAACACGTCGTGGCTGTACACCAAGCAGGGCGGCGAGCGATCGATCAGCCTCTCGGTGATGCGCCAGCCGGGCAGCAACACCATCGCGGTCACCGACGCCATCCGCAAGCTGCTGCCGACGTTCCGCGACACGCTGCCGCCGTCCGTCCATCTGACCGTCCGCGGCGATCGATCGAAGAACATCCGCGAGGCGTTCACCGACATCCAGTGGACGATGGTCGTGACGCTCGTCCTGGTGGTGTTCGTGATCTTCGCGTTCATCCACGAGGGCTCCGCCACGCTGATTCCGGCGCTGGCGCTGCCGTTCTCCATCCTCGGCACGTTCGCGGTGATGCAGCTGTGCGGCTTCACGCTCGACAACCTGTCGATGATGGCGCTGATCCTCTCGATCGGCTTCATCGTGGACGACGCCATCGTGATGCTCGAGAACATCGTCCGCCACGTCGAGAAAGGCGAGACCGCGAACGAGGCCGCGCTCAAGGGCTCGAGCGAAATCGGGTTCACGATTCTCTCGATGACGATGTCGCTCGCGGCCGTCTTCATCCCGATTCTGTTCATGAGCGGGATTCTCGGCCGGCTGTTCCGCGAGTTCGCCGTGACGATTACGTCGGCGATTCTGATCTCCGGCGTCGTCTCGGTCACGCTGACGCCGATGCTCTGCAGCCGGTTCCTGAACGCCGCGGCGCTCCAGAGCAAGGGCTGGTTCGCGAAGATCATGGAGCGCGCCTTCGCGAAGATGTTCAGCTTCTACAAGTGGAGCCTCGCCGGCGTGCTGCGGCACCGCCCCGCGATGGTCGTCGTCTTCTTCGCCGTGCTGGCCGGCACGGCGGCGATGTTCGTCGTCGTCCCCAAAGGGTTCATTCCGGAGGAGGACAACGACACGCTGAACATCAACCTGCGCGCGGCGCAGGGCACGTCGTTCTACGAAATGCTCGCGCGGGCGAAGCGGGCCGCGGCCGTGGTGAACGCCGACCCGAACGTCGACACGTTCTTCATGAGCACCGGCGGCGGGCGGTCGATGAACACCGCGCGGTTCTTCGTGCAGCTGAAACCGCGGAAGGAGCGGCCGGTGTCGGCGTCCCAGATCGCCGAAGACCTGCGGACGAAGCTCCAGGCGTTCCCCGGGTTCGAAACGTACATCAACCTGCCGCCGGCGCTGCAGATCGGCGGACGGCTGACGAACAGCAACTTCACGATCACGGTCGAGAGCGCGGACACGGCGAATCTGTACGGCTGGGCGCGCAAGCTCGAAGACGAGGTGAAGAAGCTGCCCGAGCTGCGCGACGTCAACGACGATCTGGAGATGAAGAGCCCGCGCATCGATCTCGTCGTCGACCGCGACAAAGCCGCCACGTTCGGACTCACCGCCAGCACGATCGAGAGCACGCTGTCCAACGGCTTCGGCCCGCAATGGGCGTCGACGATCTACGGCGACAAGGCGCAGTACAAAGTGCTGCTGGAGCTCGACCCGAAGGATCAGCAGAACGTCGAGTCGCTGAAGAAAATCACGTTCAAGACGCCGGGGGGCGAGCTCGTGCCGCTCGAGTCGATTGTCGACCTGAAGGACACCGTCGGGCCGCAGACGGTGAATCATTCCGGCCAGCTTCCGGCCGTCGCGATTTCGTTCGGCCTCTCGCCGGGCGTGTCGCTCGGCGATGCGGTCACGCGCGTCCGCCAGATCGCGGATCGCGTGCTGCCCGCGACGGTGACGACGGAGCTGCAGGGATCGGCCAAGGTGTTCCAGGCGTCGATGCAGAACCTCGGGCTGCTGCTCATCATCGCGATCGGCGTCGTCTACATCGTCCTCGGGATGCTGTACGAGAGCTACATCCATCCGCTGACGATTCTTTCCGGCCTGCCGTCCGCCGGGCTCGGCGCCCTGGTGACGCTGTGGCTCTTCGGCAACGAGCTCAACATCTACTCGTTCGTCGGCCTCGTCATGCTGATCGGCATCGTCAAGAAGAACGCGATCATGCAGATCGACTTCGCGCTGGATGCGGAACGCCGCGAAGGGAAATCGCCGACCGACGCGATTTACGAAGGCTGCCTGATTCGTTTCCGGCCGATTATGATGACGACGATGGCGGCGCTGCTGGGCGCGGTGCCGATCGCGCTGGGGTTCGGCGCGGGCGGCGAGGCGCGGCGTCCGCTGGGGCTCGCGGTCGTCGGCGGCCTGATCGTGTCGCAGTTGATCACGCTGTACCTGACGCCGGTTGTCTACACTTACATGGCCGCGATCGTCGCGCCATGGAGGACACATCACGTCAACGTCCCGCAGGAAGGACCCTCGACCGCTTAGCTCAGGCGCCGCCGCCGGATTCTGCCTGACCGCGGCGCTCGTCGCGGTCTCGTTTCTCGGGTGGAAGGCCGCGGGCCTTCCATTTGCCCCCTTCGACATCTTCGACTGGTTCGTCCGGCTGCTGCCGGGATCGGTCGTGACGTTCGCGATCGAATCGAGCGTCGCGCTCGCGCGGGTGTTCGGCGTGACGAACATCAGCGCGGCCGCGAAGGCCGGCGATCAGTTCCTCGCCGTCGCCGGGTTGCTCGCGAGCGGCACGATTGCCGGCGCGCTGCTGTTCGCGCTGCTCGAGACGAGCGACGAGCCGGCGCTGCTGTTCGGCGCGATTCTCGGCGTGATGCTCGCCGGCCTCGCGCTCCTTGCGGAGCGGCGGCTGCAGCGGCTGCCGGCGGGCTCGATGCTGCCGGCCGTGTGGATTGCCGGGACCTGCATCGCGTGGGGGCTGGCGTTCGGCTGGTTCCGGGATCGCGGCGAGCCCAGTCTCAGCCGTCGAGCGCTCCTGCTCGCAGCGATCGCCACGGTTCTCGGCGTCGCGACCGGCCGGGGCCGGCGCGCCAGCATCGGACGGCGGTGGTCCGACGATCATGCGCTGCCGAATTCCGCCTCGACGGTCGTGCCGGTGCCGGGCACGCGGCCGGAATTCACGCCGATCGAAGCGTTCTATCGCATCGACACCGACACGCGCGCGCCCGCGATCGACGGCGGCCGGTGGCAGGTCGACGTCGCCGGCCTCGTCGACTCGCCGCGCCCGTTCACGCTGGCCGATCTTCGCGCGCTGCCGCGCGTCGAGATCTTCGCGACGTTGTGCTGCATCTCCAATCCGCCCGGCGGCGATCTGATCAGCACGACGCGATGGAGCGGCGTCAGCCTGCAGCATCTGCTCGTCCGGGTGAGGCCTGGCGCGCGCGCGACGCATCTGAAGGTCACGAGCGCCGACGGATTCTTCGAGGTCGTGTCGCTCGACGCCATTCGCGCCGACGAGCGCGTGATGCTCGCGTACGAATTCGACGGCGCACCCTTGACGGCCGAGCACGGATTTCCCGCGCGGCTGTTCGTGCCGGATCTCTACGGCATGAAGCAGCCGAAGTGGATCACGCGGATCGAGGCGATCTCGCAGTGGGAGCCGGGCTACTGGGTCATGCGCGGCTGGGACAGGGAAGGGAAAGTCGTTCCGAGCGCCGCCGTCGACACCGTCGTACGAACCGGCGAGATGGCGCACGTCGGCGGCATCGCGTTCGCGGGCGCCCGCGGCGTCGCGAAAGTAGAAGTCCAGGTGGATGGAGCGGGCGAGTGGCATCCGGCCCAGATGCGCGAGCCTTTGTCTGGACTCACGTGGGTGATCTGGCGTGCAACAGTCCCGATCGGGAAAAGGTATACGGCGCGATGTAGTGCAGGTGCTTAGTCCTGTCGTTGTATTATCTCGCGCATGAAAAGACTCATCCTGCTTGCATCGCTCGTCGGCGTCGGCGCCCTTTCCGTGGCGGCGTTCCAGCAGCCGCCGGCGAACGCGCCGAAAGTGGTCGAAGTCGAGAAGCTGCGCGACAACCTCTGGATGCTGAAAGGCGGCGGCGGCAACACGGCCGTCTTCGTCCGCGCCAACGGCATCACCATCGTCGACACGAAGAACCCCGGCTGGGGCCAGCCGATCCTCGACGCGGTGAAGAAGCTCAGCGACAAGCCCGTGACGCAGATCATCAACACGCACACGCACGGCGATCACGTCAGCGGCAACGTCGAAATGCCGGTGAACGTCGAGATCATCGTGCAGGACAACACGAAGAAGAACATGGAGGAGATGCGCGGCGCGACGGGCATCGCGCAGAACGGCCCGCCGACCAACATCTTCAAGGAGCACAACGGCCGCGGCATGCCGACGAAGACCTTTAAGGACAGGATGACCGTCAACAAAGGCGCCGACGAGATCGACCTCTATTACTTCGGCCGCGGCCACACCAACGGCGACGCGTGGGTCGTGTTCCCGGCGCTGCGTCTCGTCCACGCCGGCGACATCTTCTCCGGCAGGAACATCCCGCTGCTCGACGCGAACAACGGCGGCAGCGGCGTCGAGATCGGCAGCACGCTCGAGAAGGCGGCGAAGTCGCTGAAGAACATCGACACGATCATCACCGGCCACTCGACGACGATGACGATGGCCGATCTGTCCGAGTACGCGCAGTTCAACAAGGACTTCATGACGGCGGTGCAGGCGGAGAAGAAGGCCGGCAAGTCCGCCGACCAGATCGCGGCCGCCTGGAAACTGCCGGCGAAGTACAAAGGCTACGCGGATCCGACGGCCAACGACGCAGGAAAGACTCGCCTGAAGGCGAACGTGCAGATCGTGCTCGACGAGACGAAGTAGTTCGTGGGCCGTTGCAGAAATTGCAGCGGCCGCGACGACGCTGGACTTCTCACATACGTTTCATTCCCGCGAGCAGGTCGTCGACGA
>DATNBT010000460.1:0-5865 GCA_035571855.1 Vicinamibacterales bacterium | reverse complement strand
CGGGTCGACCATCAAGCCTTTGATGCTCATTTCGATCTGCATGCTGTCACCCTAGGCTTGGACCGCGACGCTGTCAAGCACGGCCTCGCCCCAGACGCTGTGCGGACCGGCGCGTTCGATGCGCACGCGGACGCTGCGGCCGATCGACGAGGCATCGCCCGGCAGATTCACGACGACGTTCGAGCTCGTGCGCCCCGAGATCTCGCTCGACCGCCGGCGGCTCGCCGAGTCGACGAGCACGTCTTCGACGCGTCCGACCAGGCGCGCGTTGATCGCCGTCTGAATGTCGCGCTGCAGCGCCTGGAGCGCGACGATCCGGCGCGTCTTCTCGTCCTCGGGGACGTCGTCCGGCATGCGCTTGTCGGCGAGCGTATTCGGCCGCGGCGAGTACTTGAACGAGAACATGCTGTGGAAGCCGACCGCCGCCGTGAGGCTCAACGTCTGCTCGAAGTCGGCGTCGGTCTCTCCGGGAAAGCCGACGATCATGTCCGTCGACAGCGCGACGTCCGGCGTCATCCGCCGGATCCGCTCGACGAGATCCAGATAGGAGTCGCGCGTGTAGCGCCGCCGCATCGCCTCGAGCACGCGCGTCGATCCGGATTGCACCGGCAGGTGGAGATGGCGGCAGATCTTCGGAAGGTCCCGCATGCGCGACAGGAAGCGGTCGTCGAAATGGCGCGGATGCGGGCTCGCAAAGCGGATCCGCTCGACGCCCGCGACGTCGTGCACGGCTTCGACGAGCCCCAGGAAGTCGCACGCGGGATCGTCCGGCGCCTCGTAATGGTTGACGATCTGCCCGAGCAGCTGGATTTCCTTGTGTCCGGTCGCTGCCGCCTCCCGCACCTCGGCGAGGATGTCCGCTTTGGGTCGCATGCGCTCGTGGCCGCGCGTGTACGGCACCACGCAGAAGCTGCAGAACTCGTTGCAGCCTTCGATGATCGTCACGTACGCGCGAACGGGATCGTGGCGGCGGGTCACGCCAAGCGGAAACGTGACGTCGTCGTACGGATTGAGGTCGAGAACCGGTAGCGCGCGCCGCTCCGCCGCCTGCTCGACGAGCATCGGCAGTTTCCGGATGGCCTGCGTGCCGACGACCACGTTGGCGACGCCCGCGGATCGCTTCAGGATGGCCGCGCCTTCCTGCTGCGCCACGCAGCCGGCGACCGCGACGATGCGGTCCTGGCCCTGTTCGGCGCCGAGCTGCCGGAGTTCTCCGAGGCGCGTGTAGAGCTTGTCTTCCGCGTGCTCGCGAACGCTGCAGGTGTTGATGACGACGACGTCCGCGTCCGCGGCGTCGTCGGTCGCTTCGAAACCGGCCTCTTCGAGGAGCCCCGCCATGCGTTCGGAGTCGTGAAAGTTCATCTGACACCCGAACGTTTCGATGAGGTACTTACGCGCCACGACGACGCCCTTTCGCTTTCGCCCCTTCGCTTTCGCTTTTCGGGCGTTCGCCTGCAGCGCCAGCTGTGCGGCTTTCCACTCGCAGGCGGAGCATTTCCTGAGCCGACGCGCGGAGACCGTCCGTCACCATGTCGCCACCGAGCATACGTCCGATCTCCTCGACCCGCGCGGTGTCTTGCAGCCGCGACACCGTCGTCCGCGTCCTGCCGCGTTCGACTCGTTTTTCGATCGCGTAGTGCGCATCCGCGTATGCGGCAATCTGCGGCAGGTGTGTGATGCAGAGCACCTGAAAGGCGGAGCCGAGCGCGTACAACTTGCGGCCCACGACTTCAGCCACGCGGCCGCCGATGCCGGCGTCGACCTCGTCGAAGATCAGGCCCGGAGCCGCGCCGCTCGGCGGACGCCCGTCGCCGTCGTTCCACTCGAGCCGGGTCGTCGCGGTCAGCGTCTTGATCGCGAGCATCAGACGCGACAGCTCCCCGCCGGAGACAATCCGCGCCAGCGGCCTGAGATCCTCGCCGGGATTCGGCGATACGTAGAATTCAGCGCGGTCCACTCCGCTCGACGACCACTCCGATTCCGATACGTCGGCGGCGAAGCGGACGTCGAAGCGCGTCTGCTCCATCGCGAGTTCGCCGGCGATGCGTTCCATGGCGCGCGCAAAGGACGCCCCCGCCTTCCGACGGGCCGCGGTCAGCGTCTTCGCCGCCTCGAGATACTGATTCCGCGCGGCGTTGTGCTCACGCTCGAGCTCCACGATCCGTTCGTCGCCCCGTTCCAGTTCGGCGAGCTCCCGCCTCAATGCGTCGCGCCGCTCGACGCAGTCGCGCAGCGTGGGGCCGTACTTCTTCTTCAGCCGTTCGAGCAGGGCCAGGCGATCGTCGACCTGCTGCAGGCGTTCGGGCGACGCCTCGATCGAGGCGCCGTAATGCCGCAGAAAGGCGGCCAGCTCCTCGAGTTGCGACTTGATGCCGTCGCGCTCGCTGAGAAACGACGAGAACTTCGGATCGAGCGCCGCCAGATCGGCGACCCGCCGCCATACGCCGCCGAGTCCCGCCAGCACGGCGCCGTCGCTCTCGTACAGCGCGGCGTAGCTCTCTTCGCACAAGCGCTGCACGCGTTCCGCGCTCGCGAGCACCTGGCGGGTGGACGCGAGCTCGGCGTCCTCCGCCGAATCGGCAGACGTCAGCCCGGCGCGTTCCAGTTCGCCGAGCTGAAACGCCGCGAAGTCCTGGCGTGTCTGCCGCTCGGCTAGGGCCTTCCGCATCTGCGACAGCTCCGCGCCGCTCGTCTGCCAGACGTCGAACGCGGCGGCGACTGGCGCGCGGAGTGCGCCAAGGCCGCCGAAGGCGTCGACGATCTGCAGATGTGATGTCGGATCGAGAAGCGTCTGATGCTCGTGCTGTCCGTGGAGCTCGACCAGGCGGGAAGACAGATCGCGGAGCACCGCGGCTGTCGCGAGCGCGCCGTTCACGAACGCGCGGCTCCGTCCCTGCGCGGTGATCTCGCGCTTGATCAGTAGCTCTTCGCCCGCGCTTTCGAAAATGGCCTCGATCGTCGCCGCGTCTTCGCCCGTACGCACCATGTCCGCGGATGCGCGCCCGCCGAGCAGGAGCCCGACGGCTTCGACCAGGATCGACTTCCCTGCTCCGGTTTCGCCTGTGAGCACGTTCAGGCCGGGGCCGAATTCCACCTCGGCGGCGTCGATGACGGCCAGATGGGTTATACGGAGGAAGCGCAGCATGGAACGCGATTCAAAAGAGCGAGAAGTCCAATCCTAACATATGTTTGACAGCACTTCGCCGGCGTGATACAGTTTTGCACTGTTCAGACCGGGCACCCCACCCGGTTAACGCCGGCAATCCCACACCGGCGCGCGCTGTCCCAGCAGCGCACGAATCGATGCGACGGAGCCTTGATTGCCTTCGACGTCTGGAGCGGTATTACTCGAAATCATCGCGAACTCCTCGCCGATTTCAAAAATCGTGCTGGGAATCCTCGCCATCTTCTCGATCGTGTCGTGGGGCATCACGCTCCACAAGGTCCTCGTGTTCCGGCGCACCCGGAAGCAGAGCGAGAGTTTCCTCGAGGTCTTCCGCCGGAGCAGCAAGTTCTCCGAAGTGCAGGCGGTCTGCGCGACCTTGAAGGAGAGCCCTCTCGTCGGACTCTTCCAGGCCGGCTACGCTGAACTGACGGCGCAACTGCGGTTGCAGACGCCGGCCGCCGGCGGGGCCAATCCGGGAACGCCGGCCGCACGTCCTACTCTCAAGAGCCTCGCGGGCGTGGATCGCGCGCTGCTGCGCGCCTCCGGCATCGAGGTCAACAAGCTGGAGAAGCACATCGGGTTCCTTGCGACGACGGCATCGATCACGCCGTTCATCGGCCTGTTCGGCACGGTGGTCGGGATCATGATGGCGTTTGAAGGCATCGCCCAATCGGGATCGACGAACCTCGGCATCGTGTCGCGGCCGATTGCCGAGGCGCTCATCGCGACGGCAACCGGCCTGGTGGCGGCGATCCCCGCGGTCTACGCCTACAACGCGCTCACGAATCGCGTGAAGATCTTCGCGTCGGAAATGGATGACTTCGCGATGGAGTTTCTGAACATCGCAGAACGGAACTTCACGTAAGTGCCGAAGGTCGCGCCCGGACATGATGCGGCCTCGCCAGGCCGCGGCCGCGCGAGGCGGACGTCCACCTCGCTTGCCGAGATCAACGTCGTCCCGCTCGTCGACGTCATGCTCGTGCTGCTCATCATCTTCATGGTCGCGGCGCCGATGATTCAGCGCGGCGTCGACGTCAAGCTGCCGGTCGCGCGCCGCGCGCAGCCGATTACCGGTGAGCGCGTCGACGTCACCGTGCCCGTGACGTTCCGGCAGAATAAAGAAGTGTTCCTGGGCAAGGACGCCGTGAACATCGCCGTCCTGCAGGAGCGCGTCCGTCAGAAGATGGAAACCGCGGAGAAGAAGGAAGTCTTCCTTCGCGGTGACGAAGGCGTGCTGCTCGGCGAACTGATGCAGGTGTTCGACGTGCTCAAAGCGGCGGGCGTGCAGAACGTCGGCATCGTCGCCAAGGGACCGGAAGAGCGCTGATGGAACTGTCCGACGTCCTTCGCGAGCGGATGCAGGAGCCCGGCGGACTGACGGCGACGGCCCTCGTGTCTCTGCTGGCGCATGCGGCCGTCGGGGCTGCTGTGATCTTCGGTCCGCTGCGTTCGATGACGCGGTCGATCGAGGACAAGCGTCCCGTGATGACGATTACGCTCGGAGGCGCGGGCACGGGGCCGTCGGCCGGCGGCATGACGTCGATCGGCGCGCGCGCCGTACAGACGACCGAGCCGGCCACCAAGCCCGAAGCCGTGCGGGCCCCTGCGGCGAAAGCGCCGGAGATGACGATTCCGCTCGCCAAGACCCCGCCGAAACCCGCGAAGGCGCCGGCGAAACAACCCGACGTCGCGCCGCTGACGCAGGAGGCGCGCGGGAGCACGCTCGCCCGGGGCGATGAACTGCGAAACGGATCCGCCGTCGGCGTCACCGGCGCGCGCGGCCAGGGCTTCGGCCTGTCGACGGGCGGCGGTCCGATCGGCGCGTCGCTCGACATCACCGGCGACTTCTGCTGTCCGCAGTATCTCGGACTGATGAACGACAAGATCCTCGCGAACTGGAACAGGCAGACCGAAGTCCACGGCGACGTCGTCGTCAAGCTGACGATTCAGCGAGACGGCCGCCTGACGGACGTCTCGGTCGAGCGCTCGAGCAACTACCAGGCGCTCGATCTCAACGCACGGCGCGCCGTCGAAGTGACGCGGCAGCTCACGCCGCTGCCTCCCGAGTACACCAACCCCACGCTGATTGTTCACCTCACATTCAAATACTAGCGATGAAATACATCACGCTTTCTCTCGCGATCGCGCTCGGCCTCGTGGCCGTTGCCGCGCAGGCGCCACAACCGCAGCAGCCGCAGCAGCCGAATGAAGTCGCGACGGTCATCAACGGCGACAACGGCGGCCCGCCGCTGTATGCCGTGCCGCAGTTCCTGGCGTTGACGAACGACGCCGAGACGGTCGCCGCGGCCAAGACCATCACCGACGTGCTGTGGGACGACCTGAACTACGAGAACGAACTGCGCTTCGTCGCCCGCGACATCTACACCACCATTCCCGCGGCGCGCAGCGTGGACGATGTGCCGTTCGATCGGTGGCTCCAGGTCAACGCGGACGCCGTGATTTCCGGTTCCGTGCAGAAATCCGGCACCGGCTTCCTCATCAAGTACCGTCTGTACGACGTCAAGTCGCACCGTGCGGCCATCTCGATGGAATACAGCGGGTCGTCGAACGCACGGCGCTATGCGCACACGATCTCCGACGAGATCTTTCTGAAGCAGCGCAACCTGCGCGGTGTCGCGCGGACGAAGCTCGCGTTCACCAGCGACCGCGACGGCGAGCGCCTGAGCGGGACGGTGGAG
>DATNBT010000459.1:0-2314 GCA_035571855.1 Vicinamibacterales bacterium | reverse complement strand
GCCTCGTGGGCGGCTATCTCGTCGAAGACATCCAGAACCACGGCAACGATCTCAACCTGGCGTACAACTTCCTGAACGGAAGGCCGACGTCGCTGACCGAGAGCCTCCGCGTGTACACGCAGAGCGATCGCGTGCGGTACGACGCGATCTACGGACAGGATCAGTGGACGCTGGGCCGCATCACCCTGCAGGGCGCGCTGCGCTTCGACCACGCATGGAGCTACTCGCCGCCGCAGACGATCAGCCCGACGCTGATCAACGGCCAGCAGTTTCCGTCGACGGCGATTTCGTTCGGCCGCGCCGACGGCGTCAATTACAAGGACATCTCGCCGCGCGGCGGCTTCGCGTGGGACGTCCGCGGCAACGGCAAGACGGCCGTGAAGATCAACGCCGGCCGCTACGAAGATCCGGCCAGCAACCTGAACAACAACTACTCGATCAGCAACCCGCTCGCGAGAATCGCGACGTCGAGCTCGAACGGCCCGGTCGCCAGAACGTGGAACGACGCGAACGGCGACTTCAAGCCGCAGTGCGATTTCACGAACAACCTGGCGAACGGCGAATGCGGCGCGTCGCCGCAGGCCGCGTTCGGCACGCCGACGTTCATCACGGCGGCCATCGACCCGGCCCTGATCAACGGCTGGGGAATCCGTCCCAACGACTGGCAGTTCGGCGCGTCGGTCCAGCAGCAGCTGGCGCCGCGCATCTCGGTCGAGATCGGCTACTTCAAGCGGTGGCTGCAGAACTTCACCGCCACGGACAACCTGGCGGTCACGTCGGCGGACTTCACGGCGTTCAGCATCAACGCGCCGTCCGATCCGCGTCTGCCGAACGGCGGCAACTACAGCGTCGGCACGCTGTATAACGTCGTCCCGTCGAAGTTCGGCCAGACGAGTAACAACATCACCGACGCCGGCAACTTCGGGAAGCAGTACCAGAGCTACAACGGCTTCCTGATCAACTTCTCCGCGCGCGCGGCGTCCGGCCTCACGCTCACCGGCGGCATCAACACCGGCCGCACGGTGACCGACAACTGCGACATCCGCACGGCGCTGCCGGAACTGGCGCCGACGACGGCGTTCTGCCACAACGATCCGGGCTTCATCACCAAGGCCAACGCGATCGCGTCGTACACGATTCCGCACGTCGACGTGCTGATTGCCGGCACGTTCCGTTCGGATCAGGGCGCGCCGCTGCAGGCGAACTGGAACGTCCCGACGGCGACGGTGGTCAACCCGGCGCTCGGCCGCACGATCTCCGGCGGCGCGGCGACGCTCGCGGTGAACATCCTCGAGCCCGGCAAGGTGTGGGGCGACCGCGTCAACGAGCTCGACCTGCGCTTCGCGAAGATCCTGCACTTCGGCAGGATGCGCGTGAACGCCGGCATCGACGTCTACAACATCATCAACTCGAACGCGATCCTCACCTACAACCAGACGTTCACGCCGAACGGCGCGTGGCTCGCGCCGACCTCGGTGCTGTCGCCGCGGTTCATGAAGGTGTCGGCGCAGATCGACTTCTAGCGAGGGCTGGAAGGGCAGGAAAGGCGGGAAGGGCGGGACGACCCCCTTCCTGCCTATCCCGGCCGTCCCGCCTTTTCCACCGCCTTCCGCCAGGTACCAACCACGTTTTCGACGATGTCGTCCACGCCGACATCGTTTTTCACCTGAGCGAAAATCGTCGGTCCATCCCCCCGCATCGTTTTCGCATCACGCTCCATAACAGAGAGGTCGGCGCCGACGAGCTGCGCGAGGTCGGTCTTGTTGACGACGAGCAGATCCGACTGCGTGATCCCCGGACCGCCTTTGCGCGGGATCTTGTCGCCGCCCGAGACGTCGATCACGTAGATGGTGTAGTCGACGAGCTCGCGTGAGAACTGCGCGGCGAGGTTGTCGCCGCCGCTCTCGACGAGCAGCAGCTCCGGCTTGAGATCCTCCATCAGCTCTTCGAGCGCGACCATGTTGTGGCTGATGTCCTCGCGGATCGCCGCGTGCGGGCAGCCGCCGGTCTCGACGGCGCGGATGCGGTGCTCGTCGAGCGCCTTGTGGCGGATCAGGAACTCCGCGTCCTCGCGCGTGAAGATGTCGTTCGTGACGACGCCGAGGCTGTGCGCGCCGCGCAGCTTCTGGCAGAGCGCCAGCATCAGCGCCGTCTTGCCGCTGCCGACGGGCCCGCCGATGCCGACCGTGAAGCTGCGGGCGTTGTAGTCGCGCGCCAGCGGCGCATCCCGCTCGTGAAAGAGGCCGGGATGATCGTGATGTTCGTGCGTGTGCGGATGTCCTGATTGATGCATAGGTCCTGTGCCGTCCGTGTC
>DATNBT010000458.1:0-12595 GCA_035571855.1 Vicinamibacterales bacterium | reverse complement strand
AAGACCTTCTCTATGTCAGCCGCCGCGCCGGCCAGGGCCTTGAAGCCGTCTTCGACGTCAGACCGGTTGCCGATGTCCCCTGCCGCATCGAGCGCCCAGGCCGCACGGACCAGACGGTCGACTGCGCCCCTCGCGGCGAGCCTCCGCTCGGCGGGCAGTTCCTGCGTCCTGAAATCGAGCGCGATGGCGAGGTCCTTCGCCTGAAAGGCAGGCACCCAGACTTCGCCGAACGCGCCTCTCTTCACCAGGCCGTCGATGATCGAGACGCGCTCGGCCAGCAGTTCCTTGACCTTGCGCTCGTCGTCCGGCACCTCGAACAGCGAGACCGCGTCCACGGTCGCCGCCTTGTCGACCGACGGCTCGGCGAACGTGAAGTCGAACCGATATTCGTCGCCGCCTCTCGTGAATCGGACCTTCGCGGTCATCTCCGCCGGAAACGTCATCCTGCCGACGCGCGCTTCGAGGTAGTCGCCCTCCGCCGACGCCTTCAGCGGGAAGACGGTCAGCTCCGTCGTCGTCCGCGTCTTCGGATCGAAGGTTTCCTTCGTGACGATGCGGCCGGAGACCGCGGTCTTCAGATCGGCTGCCAGCGGCTTCGTGTAGTCGTCGTAGAGGTAGACGCGGAAGACATCATCTATATATGCGCCCTCGAGGTGGTGCCAGAGGTCGGGCGCCATGAAGAAGAGGCCGCCGTGCCGCGGGTTGTGGTTCGCATGTGTGGACTGCGTGTACCGCTTCTCCATCGGCGAACCGTCGGCGCACTTGCCCCGCGCCGGTTGATTGATCTCGGGATGGCCGGCGCACGTCCAGGTAATCGTCGCCGTGACGAGCACGAGATCGCGGCGGCAGATCGGACACTTGCCTGGATTCTGTTCGTTGACGATCGCGTGGACGGGACAGCTCCACACGCTCTCCGTCTGCAGGTCAGGTCCCTGCGCGGAAGCGTAGAGCGACCCGTTCAGGGTCGCGGCCAGGACCACGGCCGCGAAGACTCGTTTCATCCGGCCGTAGGCATGTGGAAGCCGGCGGACGTCGCGTTCGTCGCCGGCCAGCGCGTCGTGATCGCCTTCGTCCTCGTGTAGAACGCGATGCCTTCGGGGCCGTACATGTGCAGGTCGCCGAAGAGCGACTGCTTCCACCCGCCGAACGAGAAGAACGCCATCGGCACGGGAATCGCGACGTTGATCCCGACCATGCCGACCTCGATCTGTTCTTCGTAGCGTCGCGCCGCCGCGCCAGAGCCCGTGAAGATGGCCGTGCCGTTGCCGTACGGATTCCCGTTCACGATCGCGATGGCGTCCTCCAGCGTGTTCGCGCGCAGGACGACGAGCACCGGTCCGAAGATCTCGTCCTTGTAGATCGACATCTCCGGCGTGACGCGATCGAACAGCGTCGCGCCGAGAAAGAAGCCCTGTTCGAATCCCGCGACCTTGAGTCCGCGGCCGTCGAGGACGAGCGTCGCGCCTTCCTTCACGCCGGCATCGACGTAACCCTTCACACGATCGCGGTGGGCGGACGTGATGAGCGGACCCATATCCATGCCCTCAGCCGCGCTCGGCCCGATCTTCAGCTTCTTTGCCTTCTCCGAGATTTTCGAGACGAACGCGTCGCCGGCCGCGCCGACCGCGACGACGGCGGAGATCGCCATGCAGCGCTCGCCCGCCGACCCGTACGCCGCGCCCATCAGCGCGTCGACGGTGAAGTCCATGTCCGCATCCGGCATCACGACCGCGTGGTTTTTTGCGCCGCCGAGCGCCTGGACGCGTTTGCCGTTCGCCGCCGCCGTCGCGTAGATGTACTTCGCGATCGGCGTCGAGCCGACGAACGAGACGGCGCGCACCTCCGGGTGGTGCAGCAGCGCGTCGACCGCGTCCTTGTCGCCGTGCACGACGTTCAGCACGCCGTCAGGCAGGCCCGCTTCCTTCAGCAGCTCCGCCATGCGAATCGCGGACGAGGGATCCTTTTCAGAAGGTTTCAGCACGAACGCGTTGCCGCACGCGAGCGCCATCGGGAACATCCACATCGGCACCATCGCCGGGAAGTTGAACGGCGTGATGCCCACGCAGACGCCCAGCGGCTGCAGCCGCGAGTGTGCGTCCACGCCGCGGCCGACCTGCTCGGAGTACGCGCCTTTGAGCAACTCGGGCGCGCCGATCGCGAACTCGAGGACCTCGAGGCCGCGTTGAATCGACCCCATCGAGTCGAGAAACACCTTGCCGTGCTCCTCGCTGATGAGCGCGGCCAGCTCTTTCTGGTGCTTCTCGACGAGATCGCGAAACTTGTTGAGAATGCGCGCGCGGCGGACCGGCGGCGTGTCCCGCCAGGCCGGGAACGCGGCGACGGCCGCTTTGACCGCGGCGTCGACGTCAGCGGCATCCGCGAACGGCACGGTGCGAATCACCTGGCCTGTCGACGGATTGGTGACGTCTCCGAAACGGCCGCTCTTCGACGTGGCCGCCTGTCCATTGATCCACAGCGGCACGCGCGTGGCCGTGGGTGAAGCGACTGCT
Source organism: Vicinamibacterales bacterium (assembly GCA_035571855.1). Lineage (GTDB taxonomy): Bacteria > Acidobacteriota > Vicinamibacteria > Vicinamibacterales > CAVVIG01 > DATNBT01. Next base: position 10,085 of record DATNBT010000458.1, on the reverse strand, counting down.
GAACTCGACATTGTTTCCTCGGGTTTCCTCGCGAATCCTTGTGCCTACAGTACTATACTCGCGCCATGAAATTGACCTTCGCCGGCGCGCTTGCGGCGGCCCTCGTCGCGGCCGCGAGCCTTCATGCGCAGACGTCGATCGATGCCGCGTTCCAGACATTCTGGAATGCGAAGTCGCCGGCCGAAGCCGCCAGGCACGCCGACGCCGTGGTGAAGTCCGGCGTTTCGTTCGACGAGGCGCTGCGCCGGCTGAAACAGGGACGGACATACGGCCCGGCGCCGAAAACCGGCGTCGTCATGCTCACCAATCGGACCGACGACCGCGTCGATCACTACTACGCCGTCAATGTCCCGTCGAACTACGACCCGGCGAAGCGGTATCAGGTCCGCTTCCAGCTCCACGGCGGCGTCATGGGGCGCGCGACGAATCAGCCGCGCAACACCGGGGACATCGGCGCCCTCGCCGGACCCGCCGAGCAGTTCTACGTCCTGCCGTACGGCTGGACCGACGCGCCCTGGTGGAGCGACGACCAGGTCCTCAACTTCTCCGCCATCGTCGACTCGCTGAAGCGGACGTACAACATCGACGAGAACCGCGTCGCGCTCGCCGGCGTGTCGGACGGCGCGACGGGCCTCTACTACATCGCGATGCGCGACACGACGCCGTACGCGAGCTTTCTTCCGCTCAACGGCTTCATCATGGTGCTCGCGAATCCCGACACCGGCATCACGGCGCAGCTCTATCCGAACAACCTGCGCGACAAGCCGTGGTACCTGATCAACGGCGGCCGCGATCGTCTGTATCCGATTGCCGCCGTCGAGCCGTACGTCATGCACCTGAAGAAAGCCGGCGTGGCGATGGACTATCACCCGCGTCCCGACGGCGAGCACAACACGGCGTGGTGGCCGGACGTGAAGGACTCGTTCGAGCAGTTCGTCGCGACGCATCCCCGGAATCCTTCGCCGGTGCGGCTGACGTGGGAGACCTCCGACCTCGCGCACAACCGCGCGCACTGGCTCGTCATCGACAAGCTGGGCACGACGTCGAGCGACGTGAAGAACCTGCCTGACGCGAACGACTTCAGCCCGAACGACCTCGTCGACAGGTCTCTTTTCGAGCATCGCGGCCGCTCGGGCCGGGTCGACCTCGTGCGCGACGGCAACGCCGTCGAGGCCGTCTCGCGCGGCGTCACCGAGTTCACGCTGCTCATCTCGCCCGATGCGTTCGATCTGTCGCAGCCGATCAAAGTCGTCGCGAACGGCAAGACCGTGTTCGACGGCAAGGTCACGCCGAGCACGGCGACGCTGATGAAATGGGCCGCGCGCGACAACGATCGGACGATGCTGTACGCGGCGGAGATTCCCATCAAGGTGGGACGATAACTCCAGTCCTCGGTCCTTCGCTCCTGGTCCGCCGTCGCTACCTGGGTAGACACGCGCGGCGGCGAGGCTGGGCGCGGGCGGATGTCGTGACGCGCCGACGGCAAGACCCCACGCACGTCGGGCGGAGCGAGCGTTGCGCGACGACTTCCCTGACCGTGATCCGTGCATAGCGAATCAGCAAAGGCGGCGCATGCCACGTACGGACTTCGCTGATGCAAGCGGATAGTCGTCGCGCGCGGCGAAAGATCGTCGAGCGGAGACCGACTGCCGGCGCGTGCGCGACAGTAGCCCGCGAACAGCCTCGCCGTCGCGCGTCCCCCAGACGAGCGAGTTACGACGGCCGAACACGTCGACAAACGTGAGACTGAGACATCTACTCATATGGAAACCAAATTGACTGCTCGGCCGTACCGAGACGGGTTCGAGATTGTCGGCAATCGAGACGGACTTCGATGGCTTGCTCGAGTGTGCATGGATCTCGCGGAACTCCCCCAGAACGATGCCCAAGCACAAGAGCTCGGGAATCACTTCCACTTCGCCGACTACCTGAACACTCTTGAGGAGGGTGCGACTCCGTTCATCGTCCTTTACAAACCGGATCTGTGACTTAGCAGGCCCGCGAACAGCCTCGCCGGCGCGCGATCCCCATGACGGGCCTGAAGGCCCGTACGACGATTGAGTACGCCCGGTCGGACAACGTGATATAGATACGTCCGGTTTTTCCACCCGGAGGGGCGATGCGTCTGCGATATCTCGGGTTTGTGGGACTGGCCGCGATTGCGCTTGGTGCGCCTGCCGGCTTCGCGCAGAAGGGCGCGCCGAACGGCGAGTGGCGCGCGTATGCGGGCGACAACGGCGGCACGCGCTACGCCCCGCTCGACCAGATCACCCGCGACAACGTGAAGAACCTGACCGTCGCCTGGAGCTGGAAGTTCGACAACTTCGGCGGCGGCACGAGCGAGACGACGCCGATTCTCGCCAACGGCGTCCTCTACTTCACCGTCGGCCCGCGCCGGAACGTGATCGCGGTCAATCCCGGGACCGGCGAAACGCTGTGGACGTTCAGAGTCGACGAAGGCGAACGCTTCGAGAAAGCGCCGCGCAAGGTCGGCCGCGGCGTCGCCTACTGGCCCGACGGCGGCGACGGCCGGATCATCCTTATTACTCCCGGCTTCCATCTCTACGCGCTGAACGCGAAGACCGGCCTGCCGATCCCGTCGTTCGGCACGAACGGATCCGTCGATCTCTTCAAGCAGCTCGATCTCACGACGCCGCTCGATCCGATGGGCCGCATCGGCAACAGCTCCGCCCCCGTGATCTCCAACGGCGTGATCGTGATCGGCCCCGCGCTGACGCAGGGCGGCACGGCGCCGAACAGAGAGAACGTCAAGGGCGACGTCATGGCGTTCGACGTCATGACCGGCAAGAAGAAGTGGGTCTTCCACACGATCCCGCGCTTCGGCGAGAAGGGCTACGAGACCTGGCTGAATGAATCCGCCGAGTACACCGGTAACGTCGGCGTCTGGGGACCGTTCTCGGCAGACGACGAGCTCGGCTACGTGTACCTGGCGACCGAGTCGCCCACCAACGACGGCTACGGCGGCCATCGCCCCGGCGACAACCTCTTCTCCGACTCCATCGTCTGCCTCGACGTGAAGACCGGCAAGATGGTCTGGTTCAAGCAGCTCATTCGCCACGACATCTGGGACTACGACATGCCGGTCCATCCGATCCTCGTCGACATCCGCGTCGACGGACGGCCGGTGAAAGCGATCGCGCAGACGGGCAAGATGGCGCTGCTATGGGTGTTCGATCGCACCAACGGACAGCCGGTGTGGCCGATTCCCGACGTCGCCGTCGAGCAGACCGACGTGCCGACCGAGTACACCGCGAAGACGCAGCCGATTCCGAGCAAGCCACCGGCGTACGACGTGGTCGGGATCAAAACCGACGACCTGATCGACTTCACGCCGGCGCTGCGCGAGAAAGCGCTCGCCGCGATCAAGGCCGGACCGTACCGGCTCGGCGGGCCGTTCGCTCCCCCATCGGTCGTCGTCCCCGGCGTCAACCGCGGGACGATCGTCGCGCCCGGCTTCGGCGGCGGCGCGAACTGGCAGTCGGGCGCGGCGGATCCTGAAACGGGATTCGTCTACATCGGATCGCAGACGCGTCCGTTCGTCGCCGGCGTCGTCAAGACAGATCCGGCGGATCCGGCGAAAGCGGCGTACACCGCCGGCCGCGGCGGTCAGGTGCCGAGCGTCGACGACCTGCCGCTGATCAAACCGCCGTACGGCCGCGTCACCGCGTACGACTTGAACAAGGGCGACATCGCGTGGCAGATCGCGAACGGCGACACGCCGCCGAACATCAAGGAAGCGCTGGCGAAGGCCGGCGTGACGAACGCCCCGCCGACCGGCTATCCGTCCAACGCGTCGTTCGTCGTGACGAAGACGCTCCTCGTCGGCGGCGAAGGCGCCGGCGGCCGCGCGCTGCTGCACGCGTACGACAAGAAGACCGGCGAGAACATCGCCGAGATCACGATGCCCGGCAGCCAGACGGCCGTGCCCATGAGTTACATGTATCAGGGCCGCCAGTTCATCGTGGTCTCCGTCGCGGGACGACCGGCGGGCCAGCTCGTCGCGTTCTCCCTACCGGTTCCTGCGCCGCCTGGTGGCCGCGGCCGCGGCGGCGCCGCGGTAGCTCCGCCGGAGTAGAGTCTCCAGCTCCCGCCAGTTGATCGGAACGTCCAGCCAGCGGCTGACGTAGGCGCCGCGGCCGTACGGCGTGACGGTGAAGTGCGTCTTCTTCGCGAAGCGCTTCGCGTCGGCCGGCGTCACGCCGAGCGCGATCGTCGGCCGCTCCTTCAGGATTTCGAACGCGCAGAACGTCCGGCCGTTCGCGCCGATCCGGAACACCGGGTGGCCCCACGCGACGGCCTCGCTCGTGTCGGGAAGGGCCAGGCAGGCGCGCCGCAGCCGCGCGAAGACCGGCCGGGCGTAACGCGAGTCGACGGGATCCACGTCAGGCCTGCGGGCCTTTCGGCGCGCTGCGGATCGTCTTCACCATCACCGCGTACGGCTGAATCGCGCCGTGCACGGGGACCATCTTGTCGACGTTCAGCTTCCGGATCTTCTCGATGTTCTCGATGACGTTCTCGCCCCAATAGTGGTACGTCCACGTCGAGTCGTAGAGATCCGCCTGCACGAGAATCCGGTCCTTCGGCACGTACGCGAACAGGTTCGTGCCCTCGCGCGGGTTGTTCAGGAGGTGATAGAGCTGCACCTCCATCGCCCCGTCCTTCAGCGTCAGCGAGTCGTCCACGGCCTCGAACTTCGCCTCCTGCGGGTGCAGGGCGAGCTCGTCCGCGACGATCGAGTGCTTGCGCGCCAGCAGCTCCTTGAAGAACGGGATGTTGTCCTTGTACGTGATGATCGTCAGCCCCTCGGCGACGGCGACGCGAATCCCGCCGGAATGATCGAAGTGATGATGCGAGACGATGACGTGCGTCAGCGGCTTCGGCGAGAGCGTGCGCGCCTTGTCGATGACGGCCTTCGATCGCGCCTGATTGAGCGGCACCTCGAACAGGACGAGGTGATCCGCAAACTCGAAGACGACGCTCCGATGATTCCCGGAGCCGGCCAGCCACCAGATGCCCTTCGCCACCGGCTCAGCGGTCACCGTAATCGGCGCGATGTTCGGGGGCACCGGGGCGCCCTTGACGCCGTCCGGCGCGGCGAGGTCACCGGCATCCGGCGCGTCGAGGACGTTCTTCGTCACGCGGAGGTCGAACTGCGGGTACTTGTCGATCTTCGTCGTCAGGCGCCTCGGCAGCTTCATGCCGTCGACCGTCGCGTAGTCGCTGAACGCCGTGTCGATCGCCACGTCGCCGAGGTTCGCGTTGTAGCTGAGCGACGTCATCTCCGTCGGCAGCTTCGTCGTCGCGTCGATCGCGAGCGTCACGTGCTCGTCGCGTCCGGTCTCGATCTCGAGGACGTCCGAGTTGCCGGCGTGGCGGAAGCCGGTGACCTTCGCCTGCGGATCGCTGAGCGCCGTGCGGACGATGACGAGCGGATGGTGCAGCATCTCGATGCGGCGGTCGCGCATGGCTGATTCGGATGCGCGCGTCGCCTTGCCGTTCTCCGCAACGTTGTACGCGACGTCGCCGTCGAGGCCCTGCGTCTGCCGCTGCACGTTCGCGTTGGCGAAGAGGAACTGGGCCGTACGCAGCTGCTGCATCTTCATGCGGTGACTGGAAAGGTCGACGGTCCGCTTGAACTCCGTGACCTTCCAGTCCGGCAGGTCGCTGTCGGGCATCGTGTTCTGCCCGACGTTGGGCGCGTCGCCCTCGCCTTCAATCGTCAGCGTCTTCACGGCGAGCACGCGATCGCGGCCGCCCATGGCGTCGGCGGCGGCGAGCAGCACCTGGCGTTCGGGCGGCGTCCGTGAACACGCGGTCGCGAGCGTCACCAGCAGCAGGAAGGTCTTCTTCATGCGCGGGAGATTACATTAAGATGCGCTCCTATGAAACTTCTGATCTCGCTCGCGCTCGCCGCCGGCCTGGCCGTAGCCGCCCCTGCCGCACCGAAGTCACTCCGGGTTTACGTCTTCGACGGCGGCACGCTCGGCGGCGGCGACCCGTCGCGTTTCAGCCTCAAGCCCGAGGAAATGGCCGAGCACGACATGTCCATCGCGGCGTACCTGGTCGTCCACCCGCGCGGCGTCCTGATGTGGGATTCCGGGGCCCTGCCCGACCGCGAGCTGACGAAGGAAGGCACGACGACGCGCTACCGCATCGTCCTGCCGAACGGCAACGAGCGGTTCGTCACGACGACGAAGAAGCTGGCGACGCAGCTCGCTGCGACGGGATATTCTCCGCGCGACGTCACCTACCTCGCGCTTTCCCACTACCACTACGACCACACCGGCAACGCGAACATGTTCGCCGGCGCGACGTGGCTGGTCCGCCAGAACGAGCGCGACATCATGTTCCCGGACAAGCCGAACGATCTGACGCGGCCGGAGACGTATTCGGCGCTGAAGTCGAGCAAGACGACGATCGTCAAGACCGACGACTACGACGTCTTCGGCGACGGGACGGTCGTGTTGAAGTGGACGCCTGGCCACACGCCCGGCCACCAGGTGCTGTTTCTGAAGCTGGCGAAGACCGGACCGCTCGTGATCTCCGGCGACCTCTACCACTACCCTGAGGAACGCAGGCTGCACCGGGTGCCGACGTTCGACGCGGACCCCAAGCAGACGGCGGCGTCGCGGGCGTCCCTCGACGTCTTCATGCAGAAGGCCGGCGCGCAGCTCTGGATCCAGCACGACCTCGCGGCGAACCGGAAGCTGAAGAAGGCCCCGGAGTTCTACGAGTGACGCTGTTCGACGAACGCGAGATCGAGGAGCGGTTCGTCCGCGCGTCGGGCCACGGCGGGCAGAACGTCAACAAGGTGTCGACCGCCGTCGAGCTCCGTTTCGATATTCAGAAATCGTCGCTGCCTGAAGAGGTGAAAACGCGGCTGATGGAGATTGCCGGGAACCGCGTCACCGAAGACGGCGTGCTGCTCATCGACAGCCGGGAGCACCGCACGCAGGGGATGAATCGGGAGGCCGCGCGAGCGAGGTTGACGTCGCTGCTGCAGGCCGCGGCGAAGCGCCCGAAGCGGCGCCGCGCCACGAAACCCAGCCGCTCGTCGAAGGAGCGGCGCCTCGAGTCGAAGAAGCACCGCGCCGAGGTTAAGGCTGGCCGGCGATCGCGGTATTAGCCGCAGGCAGCGGCGCCGCCGCCACCACCTTGCTCGCGACCGGGATCAGCTTCTCGTAGAAGTCGTGGACGAAGCTGCGAAGCTGCGGATGTCCGATGAAGGTCTCGAACTTGTACTGCTTCATCTCGTCGTACGCCTTGTCTTCGTTCCAGCCGTACTTCGTCATGCGGTAGACGGCGGTCATCACGCCCGTTCGATGCTGTCCGCCCGCGCAGTGCACGTACACCGGCTGATTCGCCGGGTCATCCACAATCGACAGGAACTTCTTCACGGCCGCCTCTGACGGCCGCTCCGTCGTCGTGAGCGGAATCTTGTAGTAGCTCATCCCTGCCTGCTCGACGAGAGTCTTCTCCTTGTCGTGGCCGTCGGCCTGGAGATCCACGACCGTCTTGACTCCGAGCTTGGAGAGCTCCTGGTACTCGCGGCGATCGGGCTGGCCTCCGCGATAGTACTGATCGTCGACCTTTCCGAAGTTGTCGATCGTGACCGCGGCGAGCGCTGCCGTCGCCGCGCCGGATGCGCCCGCGGGCGCCGGTGCTTTCGCCGCGACGCCGACGCCCAGGCCGGTGACAAGAGCGAGCGGAGCCATGACTCTGCCGATGAGCTTGTCGAATCTATTCATGAGCTGGTACCCCGTCCTTAGGAACTTCCCTACTACTGTATCGATTTCTGTTTCCAAGATGGTGCCAGTAAAGGCAACCGATTTCACGCCTGAAATGCTGTCGAGCGTACCCGCACGGCAACACATCCATGGAGTAGGTCTTGCATCGTCCCTGAATTAATGACGCCACGCGTCGCCATTTCGTTCTTGGCTCTGCTCTTCGCAGCGCACCCGTTTGCAAAAAGCTCCGAGCCGAAGAAGCTCTCCAAGGAAGCGCGACAGGAATTCTTCCGCATCGCTCAGGTGTGGCATCCCGTGCGTGTGAGCGACATGGACATCCGCAAGGGGCCGGACATCAAAGGCGCGTTCGCCCCGGACGAACGCGTGGACTGTGATTTCGTCGAATCGAAGCCGGAAGGCAGCTCGAAGAAGTTTCACTGCAAGCTTGCCGACGGCGAGGTCGTGAAGGTGCGGTACGGCCAGGACAACGGCGAAGTCGAAGGCAGCATCCTCGCGAGCCGTCTCATCTGGGCGCTCGGCTTCGGCGCCGACGCGGCGTATCCGGTTCAGCTGTTCTGCCGCGGCTGTTCGGACGATCCGTGGGTCAAGAGGAAGAAGACCACCGGCGATCACATGTTCGACGTCGCGACGATCGAACGGAAGGCCCCCGGACACGACGTCCACGGCGATCCGGACGGCTGGAGCTGGACGGAGCTGTACGAGGTCGACGACACGCAGGGCGGCGCGCCGATGAACCAGCGCGAGGCGTTGAAGCTTCTCGCCGTGCTGATCCAGCACACCGACAACAAGGCCATACAACAGCGGATGAACTGTGAGCCCGGCGGCCTCACCGATGACGGCCGCTGCACGAAACCGTTTCTGATCGTCCACGACGTCGGCCTGACGTTCGGGCACGCCAACTATTTCAACGTCAACGACACCGGCAGCGTGAGCTTCGAGCTCTGGAAAGAGACGCCGATCTGGCGCGACAAGGCCGCATGCGTCGGCCATCTAGGCAAGGCGTCCACGGGCACGCTCGGGGATCCGAAAATCAGCGAGGCCGGCCGTGCGTTCCTTGCCGGCCTGCTCGACCAGCTCAGCGACGCGCAGCTGCACGACCTGTTCGAAATCGGCCACGTCGAGCGCCGGAGCCGCAAGCCCGGCACGAAGGAGCCGCCGGCGAGCGTCGACGAATGGGTGCAGGCGTTCAAGGACAAGCGCACGGAAATCGACATGACCCGCTGCCCGAACTAAGGAGACGTTTGCACCATGCGCGAGGCATTCGCCCAACTTCCCCCGCAACTCCCCAGCCTGCAGCACGCGCTGATCATCCTGCCGACAGCCGCGGCGCTCGGCGCCATGCTCGGCATGGTCCGGCCGATCCGCCGATCGCTGGTGCCACGGTCGTCGCACGTCATTCACACGCAGGTGCTGCTCGCGATCGTCGGCGCGGTCATCATGCTCGTCGTCGCCGAGAGCCTCGCGCGCGCGTTCGCGATCGTCGGCGCCGCGGGCCTGGTGCGCTACCGCGCGAAGATCCAGGACCCGAAGGACGCCGGCGTGCTGCTCGTCGCCCTCGCGGCCGGCCTTGCCGTCGGCAGCGGGCTCATTCTGCTCGCGACCGCCGCCTGCGGGTTCGTCGTCGCCGTGCTGTGGGTGCTGGAGTCGATCGAGCCGCCGGACCGCGCGCGTTTCGACCTCGTCATCGACGCGAAGGATCCGGCCGACCTGCGGCCGCGGCTCGAACACACGCTGCGGCAGAACGGCATCCGCTTCGAGCTCTGGGGATCGTCGCCCGACCGGCTGCGCTACGAAGTGACGATGCCGCTGCACCTGCGGACGCAGAAGATCACGCGGCTCATCAAGAAGCTGAACAAGCACAACGGCACGAACGTCGAGTGGAACATCAAGAAGTTCAAGACGGTGCAGACCTAGGCCTCGGCCTACTTGTCGCCCGGCAGGAGCTGCTGATGGACGTCTTCGAGTCTGGGCTTTCCGTTCTTCTTGAAGTCGATCACCCAGACGTGATCGAACTGCATGTCCGGCCAGCGCGGCGCGCCTTTGATGCCGAGCGCCTTGACGAGGTTGTCCATCTTGCCGTGGTGCCAGCAGACCAGGACGGTCTTCCCTTCGTAACGCGGATCGGTCATGAGCGCGCGGGCGAGCAGCGCGTAGTCGTCGTCGCGGAACCGGCTGTCGATCTCGAGGTGCAGCTGCCGCGCGAGCGGCTCGACGGTTTCAATGGGCCGGTTGCTGCCCTTGCTGGCGTGCGTCGCGACGATCACGTCGGGCTTCGGAAGTCTCGAACCGAACAGCTTCGGCAGCGCCTGCGCCCGC
>DATNBT010000457.1:0-11936 GCA_035571855.1 Vicinamibacterales bacterium | reverse complement strand
CCCTCGTGGTACGTCGACGACACGTACGCGCGGCTCGCGTCCCACGGCGCGGCAATGTGCCTCCACGACAAACGCGGGTCGGCGATCTTCGAGCCGTCCGTCGGACCGATCGTCTACGTGCGCTTCCACGGCACGAGCGGGCACTACGCCGGCAGCTATCCCGACGCATGGCTGGAGAAATGGGCCGGAACGCTGGCTGAGCAGTTTCTCGGAGGCCGCCCGGTGTTCGGCTATTTCAACAACGACCCCGATGCGGTTGCCACGGAAAATGCACAAACGCTTCGCAGGCTCGTCCTGAGTAAAATAGGTGCATGACGAAAACACGTCCTGTGTTCGCAGTTCTTGGTATCGCTCTGCTCGGAACCGCATATTCCGCCGTCCAGGCGCAGGCTCCGCAGTCGGTGAACGACGGCATCTACACGGCGGCTCAGGCCGATCGCGGCAAGGCCGTCTTCGCCATGACGTGCGCGGGCTGCCACGGCGAGAAGGCCGAGGGCGGCGCGGCCGGACCGACGCTGAGCGGTCCGGATTTTACGAATGGCTACAAGGACGGCAGCGCCGGCGCGCTGCTGAACAAGATCAGCTCGGACATGCCGAGCAACGCGCCCGGGTCGCTCGAGCCGCAGCAGTACGCCGACGTGTTCGCCTACGTCCTCAGCGTCAACAAGTACCCGGCGGGCCAGACCGAAGCGCCGAAAGATCCCGCCGCGCTCAAGGACGTGAAGATGGCGGCCCCGAAATCGTAGCCGCGTTTCTCGTTGTTCGTTTGACGTTTGCCGCCGCGGCGCTGGGTCACCACAGCGCCGCGGCCACCTATGATGCAGCCCGCCTTCTCACGCTCACCGGTCAGGCCGCCCGATTCGACTTCCGCAACCCGCACTGTCTGCTCTACATCGACGTGGATGCCGGTCCCTATGCGGGACGCCGTTATGTCGTGGAAATGAGCAGCGCCGGCGTATTAGGAAGTCGTGGGTGGCGCGCGTCCTCGATCAAGGCGGGCGACCGCGTGCGCATCACCGTGATGCCGGCGCGCGCGGGCAACGCGTCGGGACTCTGTCGCGACTGCGATGTCAGCATTAACGGCGTCGTGACGAAAGCGTAGCTTTTACAGTAAGATTTTGAGGCTATTCACCCGAGGGAGGGTCAGTCCGTGCGAACAATGAAGACTGTCGTCTGCGCTGCCGTGGCCGCCTGGGCCGTGGCGTTTGGCGCCGCCGCGCTCAGCGCGCAGTCGAAGGACGCGGCGAAAACGAAGAACCCGGTCAAAGCGACCGCGGAATCCATCGAAGCCGGCAAAACCACCTACAACAAATACTGCAAGTTCTGTCACGGCGACGACGCGACCGGCAACGGCAAGCTGGCGCCGAAAGACACGCACCCGCCGAACCTCGTCGACGCCAAGTGGGATCACGGTTCGACTGACGGCGAGATCTTCGAAAACATCAAGGAAGGCATCGGCCCGAAGTTCGACATGAAGCCGATGAAGGCCAAGGTGAAGGACGAAGACATCTGGAACGTCATCAACTATCTCCGCAGCCTCGGCCCGAAAAAGTAACCCGTCGGATGCGCGCCCGCTGCTGGATCGTGGTTCTGGCCCTGGTCGCGGGCGCCGCATGTACGCTCGCGCCGTCCAGGGCTGACGTTTTTACCCCGGCTCACACAAGCGCCGGTTCCGCCGTCCGCGACTTCTTCCTGATTCGCCCCGCCGCCAGCCAGCCGATTCCGTTTCCGCACAAGACGCATATCGAGAAAGCGATGCTCAAGTGCACGGAGACGTGTCATGAGGCCGTGACGAAGGGGCCGCAGGCCGGCATCCCGAGCGTCAAGACCTGCATGATCTGCCACGACTCGATCGCGACCGATCGTCCGCTGATCATGAAAATCACCAATGACTATTACAAGAAAGGCATCGACCTGCCCTGGCAGCGCGTCTACGGCTTCACGCCGGAAGTGCACGTGCGCTTCAACCACGCGCCGCACATCCGCAACAACGTGGACTGCGCCACCTGCCACGGCGACATCGCGCACCAGACCGTCGCGCAGCGCAACGTCGATCACACGATGGGCTTCTGCGTCGACTGCCACAAGCAGAAGAAGGCGTCGAACGATTGCCTCACCTGTCACTACTAGGGGGTAGGGGCTAGGGATTAGGGATTAGGGATTAGAGATCAGACACATGTCGATCGACCGACGATCGTTCATTAAGCTCACGGCCGTCAGCGGCGGCGCGGCGGCCCTTGCCGCGTGCAGCACGGGCAGCCCCGAGAACCAGCTCATTCGCTTCGTCCCGGACGAGGACCTGACGCCGGGCATCGCCGAAATCAAGAACGGCGTCTGCCCGATCTGCCGCGCCGGCTGCGGCACCACCGTGCGCGTCATGCAGGGCGACGCCCAAGTCGTCCGCAACGGCCAGACCGGCGTGATGACGATGAGCCTGGCGAAGAAGCTCGACGGCAACCCGTCGCACCCGATCAGCCAGGGCGGCATCTGCCCCCGCGGACAGGCGTCGATTCAGATCACCTATCACCCGGATCGCCTGATCGAGCCGCTCAAGCGCCGCGGAAATCGCGGCAGCGGCGACTATCAGCCTGTCACGTGGGATATCGCCGTCGCCGAGCTGGTAAGCAAGCTCGATGCGGGCGGCGCGGCGGTTGCGGCGCTGACGCGGCCCGGCAGCACCTCGCGCAACGATCTCATCGCGTTGTTCCTCGAGAAGTCCGGCGCCCCCGCGCCGGTCACCTACGAGCTGTTCAGCGACGACGTCCTGCGGCAGGCCAATCTTCGCAGCTTCGGCCACGAGCAGCTGCCGACGTTCGACTTCGGCAACTCGCGCCTCGTCATCTCGTTCGGCGCGGACTTCCTCGGCACCTGGAACTCGCCGGTCTCGCAGATGGCCGGCTACGGGAAGATGCGCGGCGGCCGTCCCGGCATCCGCGGGAGACTGGTGCAGGTCGAACCGAGAATGTCGCTCACCGGCGCCAGCGCCGACGAGTGGGTCGCTATCCGGCCCGGCACCGAAGGCATCCTCGCACTCGGCCTCGCGAACGCGGTCGGCGCGAAGAACGCCTCGCAGTACACGCCGGCGGAAGTCGAAAAACAGACGGGCATCAAGGCGGACCGCGTCGAGCGGCTTGCGTCGATGCTGAAAGACATCCGTCCCGCGGTGGCTGTCGTCGCGGGCGCGCCGCTGGCGCAGACCAACGGCCTGTTCACCGCGATGGCCGTCAACACGCTCAATGAGGCGCTCGGCGCGGTCGATGCGCCCGGCGGCCTGTCGTTCACGCCGCAAACCGGCGCCGGTAGTGCCCGCCTTCAGGCGGACAAGGCACGCTCGCTGCGCCAGTTCGCGGCCGACATCCTCGCCGGCAAGAACGTCCCGCAGGTGCTGATCGTCGACGGCGCGAATCCCGTCCACACGGCGCCGCCGGCGTGGAAGGTGAAAGACGCGCTCGCGAAGATTCCGTACATCGTCTCGTTCGGCAGCTTCGCCGACGACACGAGCGTCATGGCGGATCTGATCCTGCCGGATCATTCGGCGCTCGAGTCGTGGCGCGACTCGCGGCCGGAATCGGGCACGACGAAGGCGATCGTCACGGTCGCCGGTCCGGCGATGAGCCCGCTGCACAACACGCGCGCGACCGAGGACGTCCTGCTCGACGTCGCGAAAAAGCTGAAGAAGCCGCTCGGCGGGATGCCGGACAGCTTGAGCGCGATGCTCCAGGCTGCCGCGGGCGGCGACGATGCGTGGGCGACCGCGAAGAAGCAGGGGTGGGTGGAACTGAAAGACGGCAAGGGCTCAGCGCCGAAGGCTCAGGGCTCATCGGCGCCAAAAGCCAGCCCTCAGCCCTCACCCCTCAGCCCCGGCTTCGACGGAGATCCCAGTCAGTACCCCTTCCACTTCCTGCCGTTCGCGTCGCAGGCATTCCTCGATGGCTCCACGGCACACCTCCCGTGGCTTCAGGAGATGCCGGATCCGCTGAGCAGCGCGATGTGGAGCACGTGGGTGGAAATCAATCCGACGACGGCGAACAGGCTCGGCATCGCCATGGGCGACATGATCGCGATCACGTCGGCGCACGGCACGGTGCACGCGCCGGCCGTCCTCTCTCCCGGCACCGCACCCGACATCGTCGCGATGCCGGCGGGCCAGGGGCACGAGACGTTCACGCGCTACGCGAGCGGGCGCGGCAGCAATCCGGTCAACGTGCTCGCGCCGGTCGTCGAGCCTGAAACCGGCGCGCTCGCGTGGGCCGCGACGCGCGTGAAGATCGCGCGCGTGAGCGAAGGCAACGGCGAACTGGTTCTGTATGGTGGAGCGTTGAAGGAATTCGAAGCGCATCGATGAAAAAGCAGGGCCGGAAAGCAGGCCGGAAGGCCCTGCGGCACAGCTGCGATCGCGGACGACTGACGACTTAGGACTGACGACTGAAGACTGGGGACTGCAGATGTCTCACCACTGGGGAATGGCCGTCGACCTCGACAAATGCACGGGCTGCGAAGCCTGCGTTGTCGCGTGTCACGCCGAGAACAACATTCCGACGGCGGGGCCGGAAGAAGCGGCCCGCGGGCGCGCCATGCACTGGCTGCGCGTCGAACGGTACTGGGAAGGCGAATATCCGGACGTGCGGCTGAAGTTCCGGCCGGTCCTCTGCCAGCAGTGCGACGCGGCGCCGTGCGAGTCGGTCTGCCCGACCTACGCGAGCCATCACAACGACGAACATCTCAACGCGCAGGTCTACAACCGCTGCATCGGCACGCGCTACTGCGCGAACGCCTGCCCGTACAACGTCCGCTTCTTCAACTTCTTCAACCCGCAGTGGGACAAGCCGCTCCACCTGCAGTTCAACCCCGACGTCTCGATCCGCGAGATCGGCGTCATGGAGAAATGCACGTTCTGCGTGCAGCGCATCAAGGCCGCCGAAATCACGGCTGAAGGCGAGAAGCGCGAGATGAAGGACGGCGACGTCAAGCCCGCGTGCGCGCAGGCGTGCCCGGCCACCGCGATCGTCTTCGGCGACCTCGACGATCCCGAGAGCCGGGTGTCGAGGCTGTTCGCGTCGGGCCGCGGCGAGAAGCTGCTCGAGGACGTCGGCACGAAGCCGAACATCGTGTATCTGAAGCGGGCCGAGGCATGAGCGCGTATTCCGAACAGCTCACCGAAGATCTTCTTCGTCCGCTGCTCAAGACCTCGTGGCGGTTCTGGACGCTCGCGATTCTCCTCATCGGCGTCGTCTCGCTCGGCATCGGCGCGTTCGCGTATCAGGTGTGGAACGGCATCGGCGTGTGGGGCCTCAACTGGCCGGTGTTCTGGGCGTTCGACATCACGAACTTCGTCTTCTGGATCGGCATCAGCCACGCCGGCACGCTGATCTCCGCGATCCTGCGCCTCGTGAACGCCGAATGGCGGCGCCCGGTCACGCGCTGCGCCGAGGTCATCACGGTGTTCGCGCTGATCATCGGCGCGATGTTCCCGATCGTGCACCTCGGACGTCCCTGGCTGTTCTTCTGGCTGACGCCGTATCCGTCAGAGCGTGAGATCTGGCCGAACTTCCGGTCGCCGCTCGTGTGGGACTTCTTCGCGATCTCGACTTATCTCACCGGCAGCTCGCTCTTTCTCTACCTGCCGACGATTCCCGACTTCGCCCTCGTGCGCGACAAGACGACCGGCCTGCGCCACCGCATCTACGCGATCCTCGCGCTCGGCTGGACCGGCACCACCAAGCAGTGGCACCGTCTCGAGTCGGCGATGCAGATCATGGCGATCGCGATCGTGCCGGTCGCCGTCTCGGTCCACACGATCGTCTCCTACGACTTCTCGATGGCGCCGATCCCGATGTGGCACTCGACGATCTTCGGGCCGTACTTCGTCGCGGGCGCGATCTTCAGCGGCATCGCCGCGCTCATCATCGCGATGGCTGGCCTGCGCAAGTTCCTGCACCTCGAGCAGTACCTGCACCCGGTGCACTTCGAGAACCTCGGCAAGCTGCTGCTGATGATGAGCCTGCTGTGGGGCTACTTCGTCTTCGGCGAGCGGATCACGACGTGGTACGGGAACGACGTCTCGGAGATGACGGCGTTCTGGCAGACGCAGCGCCTCGCCTACGCGCCGCTCTTCTGGACGATGGTCACCGTCAACTTCATCGTCCCCGTGCTGATTCTCTCGTTCAAGAAGCTGCGGACGATCACCGGCTGCGTCGTCGCCTCGTTCGGCGTCGTCGTCGGCATGTGGCTCGAGCGCTTCCTCATCATCGTCCCGACGCTGAGCCACAAGCCGCTGGCGTACTCGTGGGGCCACTACATGCCGCGGATTCCGGAAATCCTGCTGCTCATCGCGACGTTCGGCGCGATGGTGATGTTCTACGTGCTGTTCTCGAAAGTCGTGCCGATCATCTCGATCTGGGAGATGAAGATCGGCCAGCATCCGCAGCTCGCGCACGAACATCGCACGGCCGACGAGAGCGCGACGATGTGGAGGACCGAGCCATGACCGCGATTTACGGGCTCTACGACAGGCCGGAGGCCGCGCAGCGCGCCTGCACGGGCCTCAAGCACGCCGGAATTCCGTCACAGGACATCGCGGTCATCTCGGGCGAGCCCTTCGAGGCGTTCGAGTTCATGCACCGCGATCACTCGATGATCCTCTTCCGCCTGGCGCTGATTGGCGGCATACTCGGCTTCCTCGGAGCCGTGGGCATGGTCGTCGGCACCGAGAAGGCGTGGCCGCTCGTGACCGGCGGCATGCCGATCGTCGCGTGGTATCCGAACCTGGTCATCATCTTCGAGATGACGATGCTCGGCGCGATCGTGACGACGGTGATCTCGCTGCTCGTGACGGCGAAGCTGCCAAGGTTCGGGAAAACGCTGTACGATCCGGCCGTCGCGGACGGCAAGATCCTCGTCGGCGTGCCGGCTGGCGGCAAAGCCGACGCGATTCGCGAGACCTTCACCAGCAGCGGCGCATCGGCGGTCAAGACGATCGAACTGTAAAGCTCGGCGCATGGAGGACCCAATGAAGCTGTTTCCGAAAGGCAGCCTGATTGTCGCTGCCTGCACGCTCGCCACGGCCTGGCTGGTCAGCCTCGCTCTGGCGACGGGCATGATGCCGGCGCTGCACGCCCAGCAGCCTTCGTCGGCGCAGGTCGCGGCCGCGACACCCGCGACGCCCCAGATGTCCGACAAGGTGTTCAAGAACGTGCAGGTGCTCAAAGGCATCCCCGTCGACGAGTTCATGGGCACGATGGGCGTCTTCACGACGTCGCTGAGCCTGTGCTGCGGCAACTGCCACACCGGCGCCGGCACGTCGAACCCGAAGTGGGACGACGATCCGCCGCGCAAGAAGACCGCGCGCGCGATGATCACGATGGTCCAGAACATCAACAAGACGAGCTTCGGCGGACGGCAGGTCGTCACCTGCTGGACGTGCCACCGCGGCCAGCTCAGCCCGTCGGTGACGCCCCCGCTCGACTTCGCGTACGGCGAAGCCGTCGTCAATCCTCCGGACGTCCTCGCGCGCGATCAGAACGCGACGAAGACCGTCGACCAGATCTTCGCGAAGCTGATCGAAGCGGAAGGCGGCCAGGCGAAGCTGAACACGATCAAGAGCTACAAGGCCGACGGCAAGAGCCTGCTGTTCGGCGAAGTCGGCGCCGGCAACCCCGCCGAGATCTTCGCGAAAGACGACGGGCACTTCGCGACGTTCGTGCACCAGCAGGAAGGCGACGTCGTCCGCGCGTATGACGGCATGAACGCGTGGTGGCAGATTCCGCTGACCGTCACGCCGCAGTACCCGCTGACGCAGACGCTGCTCGAAGGACAGAGATTCGACGCGGCGATGGCCTTCCCGTGGAAGGTCCGTAACTTCTTCAACAACTGGCGCGTCAGCTTCGGCCAGACGATCGACGGCACCGACGTCGACGTCATCCAGGGGAGCCTCCCGTCGGGCATGATCGGCACGCTCTACTTCGACAAGAAGACGGGCCTGCTGAAGCGTTACATCCGCTACGCCCAGACGATGGTCGGACGCATCCCGACGCAGGTCGACTACGGCGACTATCGCGACGCCGGCGGCGTGAAGATGCCATTCAAATACAGCTACGGCTGGGTGAGCGAGCGCGACGACTGGACGCTGACCGGCTATCAGATGAACGCGGCGATCGACAACTCGAAGTTCGGCCGCCCGGACCCGAAGACCGCGGGAGACGTCGCAGAACGCAGCGCCAAGTAAGGCCGCGGCCGAGCCCGATGCGCTGCGGCTGGCGAGACAGGCTCGCCTCCGCAGTCTCGGGCTCGGCACCGGCGCCCGTCCGATCGCCTCGGTCTTCTACGAGCTCATCGAAGCCCATGAACCTCGCCCCCCATCCCCCTGTGTTCATCGTGGACGACGAGGAAGCCGTGCGCACGAGCCTGTCGCGGCTGCTCGGGGCCATCGGCGTGCCGACGGAGACGTACCCGTCGGCGACGGCCTTTCTTTCGGCCTATGCGCCCGGCCGGGCCGGATGCCTGGTCGTCGACGTCCGGATGCCCGGGATGAGCGGCCTCGACCTGATGATCGAGCTGCGCCGGCGAAGCATCCACATCCCGGTGATTCTGATGACGGGTCACACCGACGAACACTCCCTCCAGGGGCTCGAGGCCGAGCGTCCGTTCGGGTTTCTGGAAAAGCCGTTCTCGATTAAGGACCTGAGGGCGCTTGTCGAGCGCTGGAGAGCGACGCTGACGCCTGGCGCGTCATAGCGTCGGCGACGGCGGGTAGTTGGATGTCCTACCTTTAGCTGGACACAGCGCGCCGGTCGCTATACCGTGTCGCGGGAATGTCTTCGGCGACAAATCAGGCCCGGTTCCGCGGCCTCGCGGCGCGGGTGGCACTCGCGCGTGAGGAGGAACGGGCGGCGGTTGCGCGCCAGCTGCATGACGAGCTCGGCCAGGAACTGACGGCGCTGAAGTACGAACTGGTCCACACGTCGGCCCTGCTTGTCGAGGCCGGACTCCCCCGCCATCTGATCGATCGCCTTCAGTCGCTCATCGGCGTCGTCGAGATGACCACGGCGGGCGTGCGCCGGATTGCGCAGGACCTCCGTCCCCCGACGCTCGATCTGGATCTATCGGCGGCGGTGGAGTTCGAAGCCGCCGCGTTCTCCAAACGCACCGGCCTGCGCTGCCGTGTGTCGGCGCGGCCGGCAGAGGCGAGCCGGCTGACGCAGGAGCAATCGATCGCGGCCTTCCGCGTCTTTCAGGAAGCGATCACCAACGTCACGCGTCACGCGAACGCGAGCGCCGTCCGCATCCGCCTGAGCCAGTCGCGCGCGAGCTTCACGATGTCGATTCAGGACAACGGGCGCGGCATCACGAAGCCGGAGCTGAAGGCGCCCTCGTCCATCGGGCTGCTCGGCATGCACGAAGCCGTCGAACCCCTCGGCGGCGCACTCACCATTACCGGTCAGCGCGGGCGCGGCACCACTGTTGTCGTCCGCTTCCCATTGCCATGACACGAATCCTTCTGATTGACGACCATCCGATCGTGCGCCTCGGTGTCCGCCGCATCCTGACGGATCACTTCAACCCGGTGTTCATCAGCGAAGCGGGCGACGCCGACAGCGGCACGACGCTGGCGCTCGCCGACGAGTGGGACTGCGTGGTCCTCGACATCACGATGCCGGGCGCCGTCGGACTCGACGTGCTGAAGAACATCCGCGAGAAACGGCCGACGCTGCCGATTCTGGTGCTCAGCATCCACCCGGCGAACCAGTTCGCACGGCGCGCGCTGCACGCGGGCGCGTCCGGTTATCTGACGAAAGAGAGCGCGCCGAGCGAGCTGGTCGGCGCGATCGAAGAGGTCAAGCGCGGCAAACGGTACGTCAGCGACGCGGTCAAGGCGACGATGTCGGGGGCGAGATCGCGGATTGCGACGCACGAGACGCTGTCGGATCGCGAGTACCAGGCGCTGCGGATGCTCGGCTCGGGCCGTACGGTGTCGGAGATTTCCGAAGAGCTCGGGCTCAGCGTGAAGACCGTCAGCACGTATCGCGCGCGCGTGCTGCAGAAGCTCGGCATGCGGACGAACGCCGAGCTGATGCGCTATGCGATGGAGAACGGCCTACTGGATTCGTAGCAGAATCCGGCCGATCTGCTCGTGGAAGACGAGCGCGGCGGCGGCGGCACCGATGCCGCAAACTTGCCCGGCGCCTTCGTACACGCGGGTGCCGGAAGCTCGGCGATCGGCCAGCCGGAACGCCGGCTTTCCGCCAGTCCCCGATCGAGCGCGGCGAGTTCCTCGAAAAATCCCGTTTCGTCGAGCAGAGAGTCCCGATCGTGTGTCGACATCGCGTACCGCCGCCCGGCTCGAGTGCCAGCGGCGTGCCAGAGGTTGCATTGCACTAATCGTTCGCCGGACAATGGTTTAGAAATCAATCGGTGAGCGGCGGCGTGTGCGCACGCCGAGCGCGCACACTTCGTGCTCGTGTGGTGCTGTCGGTGAATTTATTCAGGAATATCGTCGGTGTGTGTGCGGCGGCCGCTGCCGTGACGGCGGTGAGCGTCGTCTGCAGCGCTGTCGCCGCGGGCGAGTCGGGCGCGACCGACGACGCGATCGCCCGGCTTGGAAAGAAACTCGACGCCGGCACGGTGACGCTCGAGTACCGCGAGCCCGCGGGCTACCTGCCGGACCTGCTGCGGAAGCTCGGCATCAACATCGACTCGCAGGTGCTCGTGTTCTCCAAGACGAGCTTCCAGCAGTCGCTGATCAACCCGAAGAATCCCCGCGCGGTCTACTTCAACGACAACGTCGCGATCGGGACGGTGCCCGGCGGCACGGTCTACGAGATGATGGCGCTCGAGCCGTCTCACGGCCTGGCGTTCTACACGCTCAACACGCAGAAGACGGACGCGCCGGTGTTTCAGCGGCGCGGGATCGACTGTCTGTTCTGCCACGCACCCGGGAACAAGGGGGCGGCCGCGATGGTGGTCGCGTCGGTGATTCCGAATCCCGACGGCTCGCCGGCGTACACGAGCGCGTTCATCGACACGATCGATCACCGGACGCCGTTCGAACGGCGCTGGGGCGGCTGGTATGTCACGGGCACGCACGGTTCGCAGAGGCACATGGGCAACGCGGTGGCCGACGATCCGGAGCATCCGCTGGAGCTCGACGAGCGGCGGTCGCAGAACGTCACGTCGCTCGCGGACCGGTTCGACGTGTCGAAATATCTCGCGCCGACGAGCGACATCGTCGCGCTGATGACGCTCGAGCACCAGGTCGGGGCGGTCAATCGTCTCGGCGCGCTGCACGTCACGTATCACAACGCGACGCGCGCGGGCTACCTGAGTCCGGCGGAGGAAGCGCACATCGACAGCGAAGTGCGGGACGTCGTGGACTATCTGGTGTTCAAGGACGAGGCGCCGTTCGGCGCGCCGGTGCAGGGCGTGTCGACGTTCACGAAGACGTTCGCCGCCGAGGGCCCGCGCGACAAAGAGGGCCGCTCGCTGCGCGAGTTCAACCTCCAGACGCGGCTGTTCAAGTACCGGCTGTCGTACATGATCTACAGCGATCTGTTCGACACGCTGCCGGCGAGTCTCAAGACGCGCGTCTACACGCGAATCGCCGACGTCCTCACCACACGCGATCCCGTCGCCCTCGAAATCGCCCGCGAGACCAAACCGGATTTCCCGCGACCGTAGTACAGGCCTTCACGTTCGTGGACGACCACGACGTCTCGATGGAGTTCCGTATGTCGACGGGCGACACGACGGGCCTGAAGGCCCGTACTACGTACGAGCATCATGACGTACGAGAATGACGACTCGAATCAGCGCCGGCGGCCGGCGGGCGCTTCGGGTGCGGCCGGCGTCGTGTAGTCGCCGGTGAGTTCGCGGAGGATCGCGATGGATTCGGCGTTGGGGTTCGGCGTCTTGAGCAGCGCCTCGAGCGGCGTGAGGCCGCG
>DATNBT010000456.1:0-6629 GCA_035571855.1 Vicinamibacterales bacterium | reverse complement strand
GCCGCGCGAGGATCCGCTGCTGCTCGACGAGCAGCGCCGCGCGATCGATCCGGCGCTGGTCGACCAGGAGCAGCGCGGCAGCGCCGAACGGCTGCTGCTGAAAATCGCCATCGGCGCGGCGAGCGAGCGCGTTTACCTGTCGTATCCGCGTCTCGACGTCGCCGAAACGCGGGCGCGCGTCCCGTCGTTCTATGCGCTCGACGTGATGCGCGCGATCACGGGAGAGATCCCGGATCACCGCCAGCTCGCGAGGGACTCCGCCGAAGAAGCCGGCGCGAGCCTGGCATGGCCGGCGCCGAAGGACGCCGATCGCGCCATCGACGATCTCGAGCACGATCTCGCGTCGCTCAAGCCGCTGCTCGAATCGCGCGATCCGGCGTCGGTCCGCGGCCACGCGCACTACCTGCTCGATCTGAATCCCGCGCTCGGCCGATCGGTGCGAAGCCGGTGGGCGAGGGCGCACAGCAAGTGGTCGAAGGCCGACGGGCTCGTTGCCGTCACGCCGGCGATTCAGGCGGCAATTGACAGGGAGCGGCTCGCGAACCGCCCGTACTCGCTGTCGGCGCTGCAGCGGTACTCGCAGTGCCCCTATCAGTTTCTGCTCGCGACGATCTACCGGCTCGAGCCGCGCGAAGAGCCCGAGCCGCTGGTTCGGCTCGATCCGCTGACGCGCGGGAGCCTGTTTCACGAGGTGCAGGCGACGTTCGGGCGTGAGATGCGAGACGCGGGCGCGCTGCCGGTGACCGCCGCGCACGTCGCGGAGGCCTCGAAGGTCCTCGATCGCGTGCTCGACGGCGTCGCCGGCGCGTACGAAGAGCAGCTGGCGCCCGCGATTCCGCGCGTCTGGCGCGACGAGATGGAGGAGATTCGCCGCGACCTCGGCATCTGGGTGCGCAGGATGGCGGACGACCCGTCGTGGATTCCCGAGTACTTCGAGTTCAGCTTCGGACTCTCCGACGAGGGCCGCGACGAACGCAGCCTCAGGAATCCGGTGACGATCGACGGCCGCTTCGTGCTCCGCGGGTCCGTGGACCTGATCGAACGCTCCGCGTCAGGCGACGTCCTGCGCGTCGTGGACCACAAGACCGGCAGGAACCGATCGAAGGACGGGATGATCGTCGGCGGCGGCGCCGTGCTGCAGCCGGTGCTCTACAGCGCGGCGGTCGAGCAGGCGCTCTCGAAGAAAGTCGTCGAAGGGCGGCTCTACTACTGCACGACCGCCGGCGGGTTCGCCACGCATCCGATCAAGCTCGACGACTACAACCGGACGCAGGGCCTGCACGTGCTGACGGTCATCGATCGCGCGGTGGAACAGGGATTCCTCGTCGCCGCGCCGGCCGAGCGCGCCTGCACGTGGTGCGACTTCCGTCCCGTCTGCGGTCCGCGTGAAGAAGAACGCGTCAGGCACAAGGCCGGCGACCGCGTCGCCGATCTCGAAGCGCTGCGGAGCATGCGATGAGCGACGCGGACGCACGCCGGGCGATTTCGGAGGCGCTCGACGAGACGCTGGTCGTCGAAGCGGCGGCGGGCACGGGCAAGACGACCGAGCTGGTCAATCGCATTCTGCGCGTGATCGAAACCGGCCGCGCGAGCATGGATCAGATCGTGGCGGTGACCTTCACCGAGAAGGCCGCCGGCGAACTCAAGCTCCGCATCCGTGAAGCGCTCGAAAAACGGCGGATAGCCGGCGGGGACAGCCGCGAGCTGCTCGATCACGCACTGGAGAAGCTCGAGGAAGCGCACGTCAACACGATCCACGGCTTCTGCGCCGAGCTCATTCGCGAACGCCCGGTCGAAGCGTGCGTCGACCCGCTGTTCACGGTCCTGACCGACCCGCAGGCCGAACATCTATATATGCGCGCGTTCCAGGCCTGGCTGCAGGAGGCGCTGGCGAACCCGTCCGAGGGCCTGCGCCGCGCGCTGCGCCGCACCAGTTCGCCCGCGTTCGGCGGCATCGGCGACGGCGACGGTCCCGTCGATCGACTGCGCCGCGCCGGACGCTCGCTCGTGGAGTGGCGCGACTTTCCGGCGCCGTGGCATCGTCCGCCGTTCGATCGGGCGGCGGCGATCGCGCGCGTGCTCGATCGTCTGCATCGCCTGGCGGACATGACCGAGTCGCCGCTGTCCACGCGCGACAACCTGTACTACGACACGGACGCGGTCCGCCGCCTCAGCCGGCAGATTCGCCTCGAGGAGTCGTTCGGGCAGACCGATCACGACGGCTGGGAGTCGCGCCTCGTGGATCTCGTCCGCGATCGCGGGCTGTCGAGAACGCGGAAGGGCAGCGGCTACAAGTTCGGCAAGGACACCGTCCGCAACGACGTGATCGCCGCGCGCGACACGCTCTACATGGAGCTCCAGCAATTCAAGCGGGACGCGGACGCCGACCTCGCCGCGTGCCTGCAGCAGGAGCTGAAGGGCGCGACCGCGCGCTATCAGGCGCTGAAAGCCACGGCAGGCGCGCTCGACTTCGGCGACCTGCTGGCGAAAGCGCGCGATCTGATTCGCGGCAACGACGAGGTGCGGCGGCATCTGCAGGACAAGTTCGCCCGCATCTTCGTGGACGAGTTCCAGGACACCGATCCGATCCAGGCGGACATCGTCCTGCTGCTGGCCGGCGGCGTCCCGGGCAAGCTCTTCATCGTCGGCGATCCCAAGCAGGCGATCTACCGCTTCCGCGGAACCGACGTCGGCACGTACTGGCGCGTGCGCGACGAGCTCAAGGCGCAGGGCGGACAGGTGCTGCAGCTCACGACGAGCTATCGCAGCGTGCCGTCGATTCAGAAGTTCGTCAACGCGGCATTCAGCCGGCACATGATCGCCAATCGCGCGACGCTGCAGGCGGAGTACATCCCGCTGGCGGAGTCGCGACAAGACGACGAGTCGCAGCCGGCCGTCGTGGCGCTGCCCGTGCCGAAACCGTACGGCCGCCGCGGTTTCGGCGCCCTGAAGGCGTCGGCGAAAGCCGTGGAGAGCTCGCTGCCGGATGCGGTCGCCGGATTGATCGCGTGGCTCACGCAGGACGATCGCGGATGGACCGTCGTCGAGCGCGACAACGACGGCCACGAGACGCGCGTCCGCCTCGAGCCGCGGCACATCGCGGTGCTGTTCCGGCGGTTCACCAGCTTCGGCGAAGACATCACGCGGCCGTACGTCGACGCCATCGAAGCACGCGGCATCCCGCACCTGCTCGTCGGCGGGAAAGCATTCCACGGACGCGAGGAGGTCGAGGCGATTCGCGCGGCGCTCGCGGCGATTGAATGGCCGGACGACGAGCTGTCGGTGTTTGCGACGCTGAAGGGGCCGCTGTTCGCGATCGACGACGAACATCTGTTCGAGTTCCGGTCGCGATACGGCACATTCCATCCGTTCCGCGTGCCGCCGGAGCTCGGCGGCAACTCGGGCCAGGAGCTCGCGCTGGCCGGCGCGCCGACGACGCACCTGGTCGCGATTGCCGACGCGCTGCGGCTGCTGCAGAAGCTTCACCGCGGACGCAACTACCGGCCGGTCGCCGACACGATCGGCCGGCTGCTCGACGACACGCGCGCGCACGTCGGGTTCATCCTGCGTCCGGCAGGCGAGCAGGCGCTCGCGAACGTGCTGCATGTCGCCGAGCTCGCGCGGCAGTACGAGGCCGCCGGCGGCATCTCGTTCCGCGGGTTCATCGACGAGCTGCAGCGGGCCGCGCAGTCCACCGAAGCCGCCGAAGCGCCGATTCTCGAGGAAGGCAGCGACGGCGTCCGGCTGATGACCGTGCACAAAGCGAAGGGGCTCGAGTTCCCGGTCGTGATCCTCGCGGACCTGACGTGCCGGATGAGCCGCAACGATGCGAGCCGGTATCTCGATCCCGAGCGGGGGCTGTGTGCGATCCGGCTCGGCGGCTGGGCGCCGCACGAGCTGCACGATCACGAAGCGGACGAAGTCGCGCGCGACGAAGCCGAAGGCGTGCGGCTGGCGTACGTCGCGGCGACGCGCGCGCGCGATCTGCTCGTCGTCCCGGCCATCGGCGACGAGCCGTGGGACGGCGGCTGGCTGCATCCGCTCAACGACGCGCTGTATCCGGCGCCTGCCGGCCGCCGCAACGGCACACGCGGCCAGAAATGTCCGGCCTTCAAGTCGAAGGACACGGTGCTGCAGCGGCCGAACGACGAGCCGGCGACGCCGATGACGGTCTGTCCGGGCCGGCACGAGTTCCCCGGCGGTTACTCGGTGGTGTGGTGGGATCCGGGCGCGCTCGGGCCGCTCGACCTGAAGCCGCACATGGGCGTGCGCCGCGACGACCTGATCGTCAAAGACGTCCCGCGCAACGTCGTGGCCGGCGGACGAACGAAATACGACACGTGGAAGAACAATCGCATCGAGGCACGCCAGCGCGGATCGATTCCGGCGATGACGGTCCGGACGGTGCGCGAGTACGCCGCGGACCCCGAAGCCACGGAGGCGCAGAGGACACCGGGCAAAGAGATCTCCGTGCTCTCCGTGTCTCCGTGGCTTCGGGATCGCCCGGCCGGCGCGGCGTTCGGCTCGCTCGTCCACAACGTCCTCGCGCGCGCGCCGTTCGACGCGGGCGGGGACGTGCTCGCGGACATCGCGTCGGTCGAAGCGCGGCTGCTCGGGCTGGACGATGGCGACGCGTCAGCCGCCGCCGGCGTGGTCGAACGCGTGCTCGGCCACGAGCTGCTGCAGCGCGCGCGGCGCGCCGACGGCCGCGGCGCCTGCCGCCGTGAGACGCCGGTCACGCTGACGCTGGACGATGGGACGCTCGTCGAAGGGGTCGTCGACCTGGCGTTCGAGGAAAACGGGGAGTGGACGGTCGTCGACTACAAGACCGACCGGGAGATTCGCGAGAAAGGCGAAGCGCAGTACCGGCGACAACTTTCAATCTACGTCGACGCGATCGCCCGCACGACGAACGCCCCCGCGAACGGGATACTCGTGCGGATATAGACGTTCGAAGGTTCGAGGTTCGAGGTTCCGCGTAGAGGTTCGGCATGAGTCGTGCTTTACCGAGCCGAGCATGGGGGCTGCCAAAACCTACGAAGATCTTGTGTGCTGGCAACTTGCGCGCGACTTGGAACTGCTGGTGTTTGAATTAACTGCCACAGGTCTAGTGTCGAAGGACTTCAAATTTCGCGATCAGACTCGCGACTCTTCATCGTCGGCTACCCGAAATATGGCAGAAGGATTCGGCCGCTTCTGGCGAGATCGTCGAAGGCGACCACGGGGCTTATCCGTTATCTGGATTCATTGCCTCCACGGCAACGCCGGCCTCGACCTCGTGAACCCTGAACTATTACCCCGAACCCCGAACCCCGAACTAGTTCGCCGCGACGTACCCGGAGCGCGCTCGGACCTTGTAGGTCGCGTTGTGGGTCCGGACGCGAAGCGTGTGGTACTTGCCGTCGGGCGGATGTTTCGGCGTGAAGCCCATCACGTACTGATGGTTGAGCTCGTCGGCGATGCGCGACGACGCGGCGGCGATGTCCGCGGCGCTCGTGACGACTTCTGTCCGCCCGCCGCTTTCATCCGTGATCTCGCGCAGCGTCGTCGGGTTGACGGCGCCGTTGATGACACGCCGGTCGGGCGAGTTGATCGCAATCGCGTAGACGAACGCCTGGCTCCGGCGCAGCGCGAACCGGACGTCCTTCAGCGTCGCGTTGCTGGCCGTGTCCGCGCCGTCCGACACGATGAGCAGCGCGCCGCGCTCGCGGTTGCGCTTCGCAATCAGCGGCATGCCTTCCATCACCGCGTCGTAGACCGCCGTGCCTCCGGTCGGCTTGAGGCTGTCGAGCGCGTCGCGCACGACGGCCGGCGTCTGCGTCCACTGCGTGAGCACGTGCGGCTTGTGGTTGAACGCGAGGATGAAGAACTCGTCCTCGTGGTCGAGCTCCTCGAACAGAAAGTTGTCGATGGCCGTGCGCGCGTCGGCGATCGGGTGGCCGAACATGCTGTCGCTGATGTCCATCAGGACGCCGAGGCTGACGGGCACGCGTTCGCGCGTGAACTGCGTCAGCTCCTGCTTCTCGCCGTCCTCGTAGATGTCGAAGTCGTCGCGCGTGAGGTCGGTGACGAGGTGGCCGTCCATGTCGCGGACCG
Organism: Vicinamibacterales bacterium; assembly: GCA_035571855.1. Taxonomy (GTDB): domain Bacteria; phylum Acidobacteriota; class Vicinamibacteria; order Vicinamibacterales; family CAVVIG01; genus DATNBT01. The sequence continues at coordinate 533 of DATNBT010000456.1, read as the reverse complement.
ACACCGTGATGCCGGTGACGTCGACGCCGGCGCGGAACGTCTGCTTGTCCTGAGCGGAGCCGAAGGGCTGGCCCAGGGTCCCGGCGATGAGCAGGACAGCGAGCAGACGCATAGGGCAATGATAGGATCAAAGAGGTGAGTTTCACTGCCATTCTGCCGGATCGTTCGCTGCAGGAATCGCTGTCGCACGACGGGTTCGTCTTCGTGCAGGCGGCCGCGATGCGGCGTGCCTTCGAGGCCTTCGGTTCGCTGGCGGACTGGCCGATGTTCGCGGACAGCTGGAACGCGCTCGATCTCGACGAGCACATGGCGGACGGCGGACGCTACCGGCGCCGGCGTCACGCCGTGTTCGCCGCCGGCCGCGAAGGCGCGATCGAACGGCAGCCGCACCAGCCGCACTATCAGACCGTCGACTACAACCCCTTGAACGGCGGCGTCGCGCGCTGGTTTGCGCCGGTGACGCCGGACGTCGGCGGCGGGCAGTCGCTGACGACGATCCTCGGGTTCTGCCGCGCGCTGTTCGACAGGCTCGC
>DATNBT010000455.1:0-2861 GCA_035571855.1 Vicinamibacterales bacterium | reverse complement strand
GATTCTCGACGCCGCCGAGCTCGATCGACGCGGGCCGCATCAAATGCGACACACCTACGCGTCACTCCTGCTGCAGGACGGCGCGCCGATCACTTACGTGAGCCGCCAGCTCGGGCACCACGACGCATCGATTACGCTGCGCGTCTACGCCCACTGGCTGCCGGACTTGTCGAAGACGCGCATCGTCGATCTGCTCGACGACGCGGCACCACGCGGCCCCCAGACGGCCCCTCGCGCGTTTGACGAGGGCGATCAACAGACGCTAAGTGCTTTAGAAAGAATGGTGAGCCGGGAGGGAATCGAACCCTCAACCCGCAGATTAAGAGTCTGCTGCTCTGCCAATTGAGCTACCGGCCCACTGAAAGGTGCATTCGGCGGGTACGAACTATTGATTTTAGCACTGGTGCGCCCGACAGGACTCGAACCTGTAGCCTACGGCTCCGGAGGCCGTCGCTCTATCCAATTGAGCTACGGGCGCGGCTGACACGAAAGTGAAGTGCGCCCGGAGGGAGTCGAACCCCCGGCCTACAGGTTCGAAGCCTGTCGCTCTATCCAGCTGAGCTACGGGCGCGTAACGTCCGAGTTTATCACGTGCAATCATTCCGCAGGCACCATGAGTGCCGTGCCGCGCGTGAACGAAAGGGACGGTGCCGGCGGCCGTCGACATCGGCTGCGGCCGTGAACGGGAAGGCGACCGACGCGTTACAATCCGCCGCATGACGCGCACCGCCCTGTTCCTGGCCGCCGCCGTCTTCATCGCCGCCGCTCCACTCGATGCGCAGTGGCTGAATCAGCCGACGAAAGGCATTCCCCGCACCGCCGACGGCAAGCCCAATCTCTCGGCGCCCGCGCCGCGCACCGCCGACGGCAAGCCCGATCTCTCCGGCCTCTGGAATCGCCTGTCGCCGAAATATGCGCGCAACATCGCCGCCGATCTGAAACCCGACGATCTCCAGCCCGCGACAGCAGCCGCGCTCCGGAAGAACCTCGAGGATCTCGGACTCGGCTTCCCGAACGTGCGCTGCCTTCCGCTCGGCCCCCATTACATCGTCGCCGCCGACACGACAGGCGCCGAACAGATGAAGATCGTCCAGACGCCGTCGCTCGTCGTCATCCTCAATCCCGACCTGACGCACCGCCAGATCTTCATGGACGGACGAAAGCTCGAAGACAACCCGAATCCGAGCTGGATGGGATACTCGGTCGGCCGCTGGGACGGCGACACGCTCGTCGTCGACAGCAACGGCTACAACGACCGCACGTGGCTCGACCATGAAGGCCATCAGCACTCCGACGCGCTGCGCATCACCGAACGGTACCGCCGCCGCGACTTCGGCCACATGGACATCGACGTGACGTTCACCGATCAAAAGGCGTACAGGAAAACGTGGACCGTCTCCGTGAGAGCGGAGCTCTCGCCCGACACCGAGATGATCGAGTTCGTGTGCGGCGAGAAGAACGCGGACAGCCTCGCGCACTGGGTCGGCAAGGCGTCCGACGAACAGAAAGGCGCCGTGGCGGTTCCTGCCGGCGTGCTCGCGAAGTACGCCGGCACCTACCTCGAACAACCCAGGTACTGGAGACTCGAACCTCGAACCGTCGTGATCACCGTTTCGAACGGCACGTTATTCGGAAACGTCGACGGCCGCGGCGCCGTGCCGCTCGTGGCGAAATCGAATTCCCTGTTCTCAGGACTGAACGGCCTCGGCGTCCAGTTCTTCCCCGATGGTCTGTACGTCAAGCACGTGTCCGGCGACTACAAGTTCGCGAAGAAGAATTAAATGAAACGGCTGCTCCTCCTCGCCCTGCTCGCCCAGGCGCCTCTCACATGGACGACGCAGCAGGACTACGACAACATGAAGGCGCAGCTCGGCATCACGGCGATGCGGCCGGGGCCCAGCGGGCGTGCCGCTGCGGGCGAGCCGAACGCCGCGAATTACGATCCGGCGAAAGCGAACCCCTTTCCCGATCTGCCCGATCCGTTGAAACTGAAAGACGGCCGGCGCGTGACGACGCCGGCGTTGTGGTGGGATGCGCGGCGGCCGGAGATCGTCGAGGACTTCGAGCGTGAAGTGTACGGACGCGTGCCGAAGAACGTGCCGCCGGTCGCGTGGCGCGTGACGCAGACGGTCAACGAGACGATTGGCGCGACCGCCGTGGTGACACGGCAGATCACCGGCCACGTCGACAACAGCGCCTATCCAGCCATCTCCGTCGACATCCAGATGGCCCTCGTCCTCCCGGCCGAGGCGAAGCGGCCCCTACCTCTATTAATAATGTTCGGCGGCAGCATGCCGCGGCCCCTGCCGGAGCTGGTGTCGAAAGGCTGGGGCTACGCGACGATCAACACGACGAGCATCCAGGCCGACAACGGCGCCGGGCTGACGCGTGGAATCATCGGCCTGACCAGCAAAGGCCAGGCGCGGAAGCCCGACGACTGGGGATCCCTGCGCGCGTGGGCCTGGGGCGCGTCGCGCGCGCTCGACTACGTCCTGACCGATCCGGCGATCGATGCCAGACACGTCGGCATCGAAGGCGTCTCGCGCTACGGCAAAGCCGCGCTCGTCGCCGCCGCGTTCGACTCGCGCTTCGCGATGGTGCTCGTCGGTTCGTCCGGTGAGGGCGGCGCGAAGCTGCATCGCCGCAACTTCGGCGAAGCGGTGGAAAACCTCACCGGCAGCGGCGAGTATCACTGGATGGCGGGCAACTTCCTGAAGTACGGGACGGAAGAGTCGTCGTTCGGCAGGAAGACGCCGAACGATCTGCCGGTCGATGCGCACGAGCTGATCGCGCTGTGCGCGCCGCGGCCGACGTTCATCAGCTATGGCGTGCCGGAAAAAGGGGACGCGAAGTGGCTCGAT
>DATNBT010000454.1:0-3691 GCA_035571855.1 Vicinamibacterales bacterium | reverse complement strand
TGTTTCTCGACCTCATCAGCCATGTGGAATGCCTCCGCTATCTTGGACATGTGCAAGGGACATTCCCCAGGATCGTGCGCGGCAGGTCAGCCGTACACGGTCGCGGCGTCTTCGCAGCCGAGCCCATCAGGAAGAACACGCGGATCATCGACTACGCCGGCGAACTGATCAGGAACGACGAGGAATGCGAGTCGCGCGAAGAGCGCTACCTGAAGGACGGCATCAACCACTCGATCATCGGCACGAGAATGATCCCCTGCCAGTGCCGGCCGGGTTGTTTGAACAAGATCTAGCGGGACCAGAAGATCCGCGGCACAGCTGGGAATCCCAGGCTTTGCGTGGGGGAAGTATACGTATAATCTCCGCTTGAGCTGTCGCGCGTCTTTCGTAGTTTTCTGCATGAGCTTTGCGATCGCTGCGCAAGCTCAGGAACAAGTCGCCTCCACCTCCAACGATTCGGGGCAAACCCTTCGACAACTGTCGCTCGAGGAGCTCGGACGGATCGACGTGACGTCGGCGTCGCGTCACGCCGAGCCTGTCGGCGAAGCCGCGGCCGCCGTGACGGTGATCACCGCCGACGACATTCGCCGCGCGGGCATCACGACGCTGCCGGACGCGTTGCGTCTCGTCACCGGCATGGACGTCGCGCGCGTCAACGGCCAGACCTGGGGCGTCAGCGCGCGCGGATTCCTCACCGCGGCAGGCAACAAGCTCGTCGTGCTGATCGACGGCCGCAACGTCTACACGCCGCTCTTCTCCGGGACGTTCTGGGATCAGCAGGATCTGATCCTCACCGACATCGATCGCATCGAAGTGATTCGCGGTCCCGCGGGCGCATTGTGGGGCGCGAACGCGGTCAACGGCGTCATCAACGTCATCACCAAGAGCGCCTCCGAGACGCAAGGCGCGATGGTGCACGTCGACGCGGGCAGCCCGATTGGACAGATTGAAGCGCGCTACGGCGGATCGGCCGGCGCCAACGCCGACTATCGCATCTACGGCAAGGCCCGGTACCTGCGCCCGCTCGAGTTCGCGGCGAACGGCGCCAGCGCACTCGACGAAGTTCAGAGCCAGCAGGCAGGCTTCCGCTACGACCGCGACGACACCTCGAAACGGAATTCGTTCACGCTGCAGGGCGACGCCTATCGCGGCAACGGCGGCCTGGCGGATCGGCCGGACATCGACATCGCCGGCGCGAACGTCCTCGCGCGCATCGTCCATACGCAGGCATCCGGCGGACAGTGGCAGGCGCAGCTCTATTACGACGGCACGTACCGACGCGTGCCCCGCCAGTACGCCGAACATCGCGACACGGGCAACGTCGATCTGCAGTACCGCTTCCCCGCGATTCCGAACAACGACATCACCGCCGGCGGCGGCGTCGATTTCTCGCGCAGTGCGACGGCCGCGACCGAGAACTTCTTCTTCGACCCGCAGACGCGCACGTCCGCGCTCTGGAACGGGTTCGTGCAGGACGACCTCTCCCTCGTGCCGAACGTCGTCGACGTCATCCTCGGCGCGAAGGCCGAGCACAACGTCTATACGGGCGTCGAATTCCAGCCGACCGCCCGCCTCCGCTGGAGGCCGACGACGACGAGGACGTTCTGGGCGGCGATTTCGCGCGCGGTCCGCATGCCGACGCGGTTCGACGAAGACCTTCGATTCACGGCCGGCTCGCCGGCGGTTGTGCTGCGCGGCGATCCGGCGTTCGAGTCGGAGAACGTCGTCTCGACGGAAGTCGGATACCGACGGACGGCCGCGCGCTTCTTTTCGTACGATCTCACGGCGTTTCTGAACAACTACAGCGATCTGCGCACGCTCGAACCGACGCCGCCGATCGGCATCCCCATCGTGCTGCGGAACAACATGGAGGGACGGACGGCGGGACTCGAGGCCACGGCTGAGTTCGCGCCGATTCCGGACTGGCGCCTGCACGCCGGGTACTCCCTGCTGTCCGAGCGCTTTCGCTTCGTCAACGGGAGCCGCGACACGACGCAGGGCACCAACGAACACAACGACCCGCGGCATCAGTTCTCGTTTCGATCGTTCGTCGACCTCCCAAGGGAGACCGAATTCGACGCGGTGCTGCGCGCGGTCGGTGCCCTGACGAATCCCGCGGTGCCCGGCTACGCCGAGCTGACGTTGAGGTTCGCGTGGGGCCGCAACGGACCGGTGGAGCTCGCGATCGTGGGCGACAACCTGCTGCACGACAGGCACCAGGAATTCCAGATCGGCGGGCCGGCCGAGAGCATTCAGCGCTCGGTCTTCGCACAGGTGACATGGCGCTTGGCAGGGCAATAGCAGCACTGGCGCTGCTTGGCACGCTCGCCGGACAGCGCGGCCTCGAGTACGAGGTCAAAGCCGCCTACCTCTATAACATCGTCAACTTCGTGACGTGGCCGCCCGGCGCGTTCGACAACGCGGCCGATCCGCTGCACGTCTGCGTCTACGGCCCGGATCCGTTCGGCCGGTCGCTCGACAACGCGATGGCCGGCGGGACGGCGAACAACCGTACGGTGCAGGTGCTGCGCGTCAACGACGCCGCCGGCCTCGCGCCCTGCGAAGTCGTCTTCCTTCCGAGCGGCAACACCGATCGCGTCGATCAGGCAATCAAAGCGACGGCGGCGCGGCCCGTGCTGACGATCGGCGAAGCGCCCGACTTCCTCCGGCGCGGCGGCATGATTGCGTTCGTGATCGACGGCGGCCGCGTGCGGTTCGACATCAACGAGCCGGCCGCAATGGCGCGGGGACTCACCTTGAGCTCGCGGCTGCTGCAGGTCGCGCGGACCATCGTCGGCAGAGGGGCGATACGATGACGCGCTGGCTCCGCGACGCGCCGCTCCGGCACAAGCTGATCGCGCTGGGCCTCATCGCCAGCGCGTCGGCGATGTTCGTCGTCACCATCGTCTTCCTCGTCTCCACGTACGTCGGGGCGAGGCGGACCGCGCGCGACGCCGTCCTCGCGCAGACGGCGATCACCATCGACACGATTTCGGCGCCGCTGGCGTTCAACGATCGCATGGCGGCGTCCGACACGCTGCACGCGCTGCGGTCGATGCCGATCATCGACGTCGCCTGCACGTGGGACAACCGCGGCCAGTTCTTCGCGGCCTATCAGCCGTCGCTGTCGGTGCCGTGCCCGGCGTCACCGCCGCTGCCGATGGAGCTCTCGACGCCCACGAGCTTCCAGGTCAGCCGGCCCGTCATCGTCGGCGGCCGCGGCGTCGGCACGGTGTACATCCGCGCCAACTTCTCGAGCGTCGCCGGGCAGCTTCGCGCGCAGCTCTACGCGACGATCGCGGCGCTGCTGCTCGGCGCCCTCGCCGCCGTCGGCATCGGCACGATCTTCCAGAGGGCGATTGCCGGTCCCGTCACGTCGCTCGCGCAGATCGCCGAAGACGTCACCGCCAAAGGCGACTACTCGCTTCGCGCCACGGAGAGCGGCGGCAGCGACGAGGTCGGCCATCTCGTCGGCGCGTTCAACGAGATGCTCACGCAGATCGAGAAGCGCGACGACGAGCTCCGGACCGCGAACCGGATCAAGGACGAGTTCCTGGCCACCGTCTCGCACGAGCTCCGGACCCCGCTGAACGCGATCCTCGGATGGCTGCAGATCCTGCAGATGACGCCCGTGTCCGAGGAACGCCTGAAGCAGGCGCTCGCGAGCCTCGATCACAACGCGCGCGCGCAG
>DATNBT010000453.1:0-8080 GCA_035571855.1 Vicinamibacterales bacterium | reverse complement strand
GTTGCCCTCGAGGTGGACGGTGCAGGCACCGCACTGCGAGAGACCGCAGCCGAACTTCGTGCCGGTGAGGCCGATGACGTCGCGGATCACCCACAGCAGGGGCATGTCCGCCGGCACGTCGACGGTGTACGGCTTGCCGTTAACTGTTAAGGAAATCATGGGCTGAGTGTATACCATTCGAGCATGACCAATCTCTTCGACCTCACGGGAAAAGTGGCCGTCATTACAGGCGGATCGCGGGGCCTCGGACTGGAAATGGCCACGGCCCTCGCGGCCGCGGGCTCGTCCGTCGTCATCACCGCGCGCCGCGAGCAGTGGCTGAAATCCGCCGAAGAGGAACTGCGATCGAAACGATTCGACGTCCTCGCGGTCACGTGCGACGTGTCGCATCCCGAGCAAGTCGGCGCCGCCGTGCAGGCCACCGTCGCGAAATTCGGCCGGCTCGACATCCTTGTTAATAACGCCGGCATCAGCTGGGGCGAGCCGGCGGAGACGATGTCCGTCGAGAAGTGGCGGCAGGTGTTCGAGACGAATGCGACGGGAACGTTCCTGATGTCGCAGGCCGCGGGCAACGAGATGATGCGCAACAGTCCGCCTGAAGGCGAAGCCCACCAGCGCGGATCGATCATCAACATCGCCTCGGTCGCCGGCATCACCGGCGTCGAGACAGACGTTCTCGACGCGGTCGGCTACTCGGCCAGCAAAGGCGCGGTCATCACGCTCACGCGCGACCTCGCGGTGAAATGGGCGAAGCGCGGCATCCGCGTCAACGCGATCGCGCCCGGGTTCTTCGACACGCGCCTCTCGCATGCACTGCTCGAGAAGACACAGAAGAAGATCGAGAAGACGACGCCGATGGGGAGGATCGGAAAGCCTGGAGAGCTGGGCGGCGTCGCGGTGTTTCTCGCGAGCGCCGCCGCATCCTACATCACGGGACAGGTTATTGCTGTAGACGGGGGGATGACTGCGTAGCCCGATCGTCGGCTCGAGAGGCACTCAGCATATTCCGCAGTCCGTAGTTCCCTTCGTGGCACGCGTACTCGTAGATCTCGTACCCGGGCTTCCCCGTCAGATCGAGCGCCGCGGTCCACTTCGCGGCGTAGGTGTCGGGATCGTCGACCGTGAACTCGTAGTGAATCGTGTCCTGCGCCGTACGCGTGAACTTCTCGATCAGGTGCAGATTCCGGCTCGGCTGCCCTCCGCCGCCGACGCCGACCTTGTCTGTGAAGTTGGTCGAGTCGACGACGAGCGTGTTGGCTTCCCAGTGTCCGCGCGGGTCGCCCATATATAAATGGATGTTCTTCCCGAGGCGCGGCGCGCTGCTGCCCGTCGGAATGACGCGATCCTCGTGAATCATCTCGTTCTGAATCACGACGTAGCCGGGTCCCTGCAGGATGCGCGTGCCGTTGCCGTAGATGGCCGGCAGGATTGAGCTGATCACGCCTCGCGTGATGCAGCGATCGTAGTAGCTGTGGAATTCCGCCGCGTCGTTCTGGCGGAAGAAGCGCGCGCGCCCAAGCGCGGCTCGCGCCTGTCCCGCGGGCGTCAGCGCCGGCAGCCGGCCGTTCGGCGGATCGATGACGAGCGACGTGGCGTGCGACAGCTTCGTGCCGCGCTCGAGCCAGTGGCGCGGCGCGTTGTTCGCCGCCTCGTCCTCCTCGAACTTCGATTCGGGTTTCTCGCTCAGGTCCTTCGCGACCTGTTCCTCGTTCGCCTTCTCTTTCGCTTCGAACTCGGCGTCGGTGAGCATCTGTCGATCGCCGTACTGCGCCGGCCGCTCGAACGGCACGCCGATGAAGTTGTCGCTCGTATATGTGCCGCGGAGATCGGGCTCGCCCCACGCCGTCTTCGGCGGCGTGTACGACCGCGGCGAAGGCTTCGTTTGTGCCGCGACGATGGCGGTGGTCGCGGCGACGCTCAGCGCGGCGAGGATTGCTCCTCGACCCGCGCGCCGTGCAGCATGTTCGTCAGTGCGTGGTTGCCTTCGTGACATGAGTACTCGTAGATCTGATAGCCGGGTTTCGCGACGAGGTCGAGCGCGCCGGCCCACTTCGCGGTGTACGTGGCCGGATCGTCGACCGTGAACTCGTAATGAATGGTATCAGGTGCGGTGCGCGTCAGTCTCTCGACGAGGTGCAGTCCGGCGCTGACGAAGGCGCCGCCGACGTCGGTTTTGCCGGTGAAATTGACCGAATCGACCACGAGCGTATCGCCGTCCCACCGGCCCCGCGGATCGCCCATATATAGATGTATGCGGCTCCCGAGCCTCGGCCCGGCGGCGGCCGTCGGAATCACCCGCGATTCATGAACCATCTCGTTCTGGATCACGACATAGCCCGGTCCCTGGAGAATGCGGGTGCCGTTGCCGTAGATGTCTGGGAGGATCGAGTTCACCACGCCGCGCGTGAGACAGCGATCGAACAGCGTGTGCAGTTCCGCGGCGTCGTTCTGCCGGCTGTACCCCGGACGCTCCGCACGACGACGTTCGCCGTCGGGCGTCAACGCGGGCAGCCGGCCGTCCGGCGGGTCGACGACGATCGACGTCGCGCGCGACGGCCGCGAGCCGTGCTCGTGGAAATCCGCGTCGTTGGCTGCAGGGGCCGGCGTCTGCCCCGATTTCGCGCGCTCGGCGAACTCGCTGTCGGTCAGCGTCGCGCGCCTGCCGTACTGCTGGAGCCGCTGGAACTGCACGCCGAACGAGTTGTCGCTCGAATAGGTGCCCTGGAGATCCGGCTCGCCCCACGGCGTGCGCGGCGGCGAATAGGCGGGACGCGGCGGCTGTCGAAGCCGCACGACGGCGACCGCCACGACGATGACGGCCACCATCAGCCCGGCGAACGCGACCGCCCTACTTTTCGTGCTCGAGCCCTTCAGCGCAGGCAAACTCCCGCAGCTCGTCTTTCGGCCGCGACGCTTTCTGATACGTGCGAACCGTTTCCCACGGCTTCGTCAGCGCCACAGGATCCGTCACCGTAATCCGGTCTTCGAGGACGCCCGGCGCCGTGAGCCGGATGCGCTCCTTCACCGTCATCTTCTCGCTGTGCGGCGTGAATCCTTCGATGAACGAGTTCGGATGCAGCGCGACGGTGTCGACGACGAGCGTGTCGCCGTCCCAACGGCCGGTGGAATAGCCGGCGTACGTCGGATCGTCCAGCACGTCCTGCGACGGCGTGCGTCCGTCGAGGAACACACGCCGCAGCGCGTCGTTCAGCTCGCTGAAGAACGTGATCTTGTCCTTCGTCTGCATCACTTCCATGCCGTACGCCATGCCCATCATCGCGGGCATGCCTGGCGGCAGGCACTTGGCGTTGTTGTCGAACTCGTACGAGCCGGCCATGCGCGACTTCCGCATCATTTCCCACTTCGCCATGTACGGGGGCGTGAGCGACGGCGCGTCGGGCGCGCGGCCCTGCGAGCCGTCGGAGAGCGGAGCCGACTGCGTCGGCCGTGGCGGCGTGGCGCCGCGAGCTGCCGGCGGCGCGCCCGCCCGGGCGCCGCGGTTGCCGCCGCGGCCCTGCTGAACCGGATAGTACACGCCGGAGAAATCCGGCGGCGCCGCCGCCTGCGCGAGGAGGACGCCGTACACCGCGAGTCCGGAGACGATCGAGACGAGAAGCGTGCGCATAACGTCCCTGTGCTTAAAGTTACTGAAAACTCGGTTGATTCGACAGGATGCTGCCGTCGGCCCGGGTGACGCGCGCGATGATGCCGACGTGCGTGCCGTCTTTCGCCGGGCTCATGTCGACGGTCACCACATCCCCCGGCTCGAGCGACGTCGTCTTCCAGCCGGCGCGGCGGAGAATGCCGGGCGCACGTCCCTCCACCTTCCACTCGACCTTCCCGCCCCTGCCGTCGTCGACGGTCAGGTACAACCACGTGTGCGGATTGACCCACCGGAATTCCTTGACGGTGCCCGTGATCGTGACGACCTTCGTGACTTCGTAGAGCACGTTGCTGTGGTGCGCGCGCGCGGGCGCCGCCTGGAACAGCACCGCCGCGAGCACGAACGACGAGAGGGCCTGACGGATCATCATTACCTCCTCACGACGAAGTTCCCGGCCGCGCCGCACGAGTCGGTGCACGGCGGCGGCGGCACGTACGAGTCTTTGATCTTCTTCCGGTATTCCGGATAGACCGTTTCCGGGTACCCGAGCACGGCTTCCTTCGGGAGGTGATAGAGCTTCACGAACTCGTCGACGAACGGATTCCGGTCGGGCGCGAAGTGCGGCACGGCCGCGAGCGGCTCATGGCCTTCGTAGCCGGTCACGCAGCCTGCGCGGTAGTCGAGCGGCCGCGGCGACATGCGGAAACTCTTCGAGACGATCTCGGGCTCGACGAGGTACACGGGATCGGTCGCGATCATCAGCACCGTCACGATGTCGCCGTGCCGGTAGAAGCGCCAGTCGATGACGGCGTTGTCGGTCAGCGGCACGCCGGTCTTGCGGATGAATCCGCCCTTGAAGTGCGTCGTCCGCGCGACGAGCGCGCCGCCTTCCCAGTGGCCGGCGGTGAAGCCGGCCTGTGTGTGCAGCGCGAGGTCCGAAGGACGCGGACGGCCGTCCATCCAGATGACCATCTCGTTCCAGTCTTCCCACGCGCCGATCGTGTACGACACGACGGTGTTGTTGACCGGGTCGGTCTGGCTGCTCACCCGGAGACCGAATGGACCGAGCACGAGATACGCGGCGCCCCAGCCCTCGCACTGCCGTTCGATCATCGACTTCTGCGACTCGTCGTACGTCAGCGCGCGCGTGCGCGCTTCGTCGGTGAGCGCGAGCCCGAGGTAATCGACAGGAACCGAATCGTTCTGCACGTCCTCGGTGCCGATCGGCGCCCACGACCCGACGAACTCGAACTGCGCCGATGCAGTGCTCGCCGTGAAGACGACTGCCAGTGCGATTACCAGCTTGCTGAGCATGGCGTTGGATCCCATTTGGAGCCGTCGGGCTCCTTCTTGAAATGCGGACTGATGACGTACGGCGCGTTCAGATAGATCGGATCTTCGACGACGGTGTTCACGAGCAGCAGCATCCCGTTGCTGGCGAGCGGCGCGACGTCGAAGTTTTCGGTGATCGTCGTCTGCTCGCTGTACGGCACGCCGTTCTTCCGCAGATACCCGGGCCGGAGATTCCGGGTGGCGACACGCAGGCTGCCGCCGCCGCCCGCGGCCGGCTCCCACGTCGCCGTCGACTGTCCCTGCCAGCTGCGCGCCGCGGCGCCGGCTGTCGCCGAATTTTTCGGCGCGAACTCGAGCAGCCGCGTCTGCATGCCCGCGTCGGTTTCAATCTTCAGCGTGTCGGCGTCCTGCCACGTGATGTGCAGCCGGCCGGGCACGCTCATGATGTTGCCCGCGCCGTACGACTTGCACTGCTCGCCCGCGCGCTCGTCGGCGGCGGGATCCCACGCGTTGATGATCGGCAGCGCAGCGCGCGAGGAAGGAATGCGGCGGTACTCGCCCTTCGCCGGCGTCACCATCCGGTAGCGCCAGTTCTCCGTCACGTACGCCACCCAGTAGCCGGTGATGTCGATCGGCGCGCGATCGCGCGCGGCTCGCGCGGGCGCCGGCGGCTGCTGCGCGCGCACGGCAAGCGATCCGGCGACGACGAACGCGGCGATCGCGGCGGCAACGGCCTTCACGGCTTCTCCTTGGCGACGCCGCGATAAATCGCCTCGACGAACGCGTCAGGGTTGCCGTAGCGTCCGACGTACCCCTTCGCCGGCTGCGCGGCTTTGACCTGCGCGAGCGTCCGTCCGGCTTTCGCCAGATCGCGAACGCGGTCACGGACAATCTGTACCATGTCGCGATAGTCGGTGACGTCGTAGGCGTCGCACAGATGGCCGTGCCCGGGGACGACGATCGTGCCGGCTTCGCGCGTCACCACCGGCGTCGACGGCACGGCGATTTCGAGCAGCTTGTTGAGCGCCGCCAGCTCGCCCTGGATGCTGCCGCCGCGCTCGACGTCGATCGCGGGAAACTGCCGCAAGTCGAGCACGTCGCCGGCCATGACGACGTCCGACCGTCTGAAGAACGCGAAGAGGTCGCTGTCGGTGTGCGCGGCCGGCTGGTGCAGCATTTCGATCGCTTCGCCGTTGAGGTACATCGCTTTTCGCGGGTACTGAAACACTTCGGTCGGCCAGATCGCCGCCGGAGACTTCGCGAGGCGCCGCAGCATGCCTTCGGCGCCGACAATCGGGGCCACCCGATCCGCGGCGTTGGCGAGATTCTGCTGGCCGCCGCCCGGCAAACCGCCGGCATAGAGTTTCTCTCCCGCCTCGGCGAGCGCCTGATTCCCGGTCACGTGATCCGCGTCGGGGCCGGTGTCGATGACGTAGCGAATCGGCTTCGGCGACAGATGCTTGATCGCGTCGAGCACCGCGGGCGCGGCCGCCGCCGAACCGGCGTCGACGACGACCACGCCGTCCTCGCCGATCTGCACGCCGATGTTCCCGCCCGCGCCGGCGATGACGAAGAACGAGGGCCGCACTTCGAGCACGTCCAGCTTTGCCGGCGACGGCGTGCCCGCCTGCAGAACCGCGGCGATCAACGAGGCCAGTGTGAGGAGACGCATCAGTTCACGCGCAGGCGCTGATACTTCTGCGCCGGATCTTCGAAGTACCGGTTGTCCTCACAGACGTACTCCTGAATCTTGTAGCCGGGCCAGCGCTTGTACATCCACGTCCACGTCCACGGCTTCGTCAGGTACTCGGGGTCTTCCACCGTCACCTGATTCTCGAGCATCTCGGCGTTGATCGGGCGGATGCGCTCGGTGATCCGCATCTTCGTCGAATGCGGCGTATTCCGGAAGCGCACGGTGTCTTTGACGCCGACGGTCGTGACGACGAGCACGCCGCGCTCCCACCGGCCGGTCGACTGTCCGGCAAACCGCGGTTCCGCGTCTTCGGGCGCGAGCGCCGGCGCGTTGAGATAAATGCGGCGCACCTGGTTGAACGCTTCTTCGATGACGGTGACCTGCCCGGGCGTCTCGAGGATCTCCATGGGGAACGTCGCCTGCATCATGCCCGGCATGCCTTCGGGCATGCACGCCATGCCGGTCGACGGCGGCGGAAGGCCCTGGCGCGTGCGCTCGGCATTCTGCGCCTGCAGCGCGCGCCACTCGTCGAGGTGAGGCTGGCGGAGCGGCGGTTCAGGAATGGGCGCCGGCGCCTGTACTTTGATCTTCGGCGCCGCGCCGGATCCGAATCCCTCGCCGCGGAGCGGGTACGCTTCCCACGATCCGGTGAGCTGCGCCGACACCGCGAGCGCCACGAGCATCGCGTGCATCATTCGATCGTCACCTTGCCGGCCGCCGCGCCGTTCGAGTACTTCGATCCGTCGGCAAGCGTCATCTGCTTGAGCAGCGCCGCCGGCTCGCCGGTCCGCAGCGGCGAGACGATGACGGTGACCGCGTCGCCGGGTTTCAGCATGTTGAACTTCCAGCCGGCGCGGTTGAGGATGCTCGTGCTCGCGCACTCGAGCAGCCAGTGGCGCATCTCGCCGGTCTTCGCGTTCGTTCCGTCGATCTCCAGATACACGTGCGGGTTCGCCCACTTGAACGTCGTGACAACGCCCGTGAGCTTGATCTGGACGTTCGGCTCGTAGACGGCGAACGAATGATGAGCGGAGACGGAAATCGAGGCGCCGGCGAACGCCGCCAGTGCCGCACACGCCGCGCGCAGGAAATATCGACGCATCAGTCCACCAGATCGAGAAACAGCCATCGTTTGCCTTCCGCGAGGCCCGCCAGATCGCGGCCGGCGTTGCGAAAGACGCCGGGCGCGGACGTGATGTGCTGCGTGCCCGTGTTCATGTCGCGGAACAGCCGCTGGATCGTGCCGGAGCGCATCGCGAGCGTGCCCGCGCTCTTATACACGAAGTCCGCGACGTCCTTGCACGTCCACGTGATGTTCGCCATCGCGAGCCGGATCATCGTCTGCTGCCTGGTGGTCAGCGGCTCGCCGCGATCGAGCGACGCCTTCACGCTCTCCCATGAGTCGTAGACGAGCGCGCGTGCCGCGCGGTACGACGCTTCGGCTTTCGCGAACTGCTCGTGGAACGTGTCGCTCGCCGCCTGCGAACCCG
>DATNBT010000452.1:0-3809 GCA_035571855.1 Vicinamibacterales bacterium | reverse complement strand
AAGTTCAATTCTTGCCGGGCGCACCATCAGGCATGCGAAGGATGCCCTCCGTGGCGCGGCGTGCGAAGGAGGGCCGGGCAGGCCAGGGGATATATGAAACGAACAGAACGACGACATCTGAAACAGAACGAGTTCCAGGACGCCTTCAACCAGACCGTCGACATGCTCGGCGAGCGCAGGAGCGAGGTCACGACGACGCTCCTCGTCGTCGCGGTAATCGGTCTCGCGGCGGCCATCGGCTACGCGTGGTATCAGCACCGCCAGGACAACGCGCACGAACTGCTGGCGCAGGCGATGGTCGTCCAGGAAGCGCGCGTGGGTCCGCCCGCCGAAGCGACCGGCGGATCCGGCGGCCTCTCGTTCCCGACCGACCACGATCGCACGCAGGCGGCAGTGGCGAAGTTCAAGGCCGCCGCCGATGCGTATCCCGGAACCGACGCCGGGCTGTACGCGCGGTACCAGGAAGCCTCGCTGCAGGTCTCGCTCGGCAACACGGCAGACGCGATCAAGGCGTACCAGGACGTCGTCACTCGCTCGGGCGACGGGTTGTACGGGCAGATGTCGAAACTCGGGCTCGCCGAAGCGTACGCGCGCGCGGGACAGTACGAGCAGGCCATCACGCAGTACAAAGAGCTGGTGCAGCGGAAGGACGGCCAGATTCCGATCGACGGCGTGCTGATCGAGCTCGGACGCGCCTATCGCGACGCCGGCAAGAGCGCCGACGCGCAGCAGACGTTCAACCGCGTGGTCGAGGAGTTTCCGGAATCGCCGTTCATGCAGGACGCGAAGCGCGAACTCGACGCGCTGAAGAAGGCCAAGGCCGCTTAAGCGCTCAGCCCTGAGCCTTCAGCTCTCCGCGAAAGCGGTAGGCGAGCATCTTGTAGAGCAGCTTCGCGCACAGAAAATTCGGCGCGACGTTGCCGCCCATCGGGCTCAGCTCCACGATGTCCCAGGCGACGACGTTGCGCTTCTCGATCACCTTCCGCAGCAGCGTCAACCCCTCATACCAGCCGAGCCCGCCGGGCTCCGGCGTGCCCGTGGCCGGCATGATCGCCGGGTCGAAGCCGTCCACGTCGATCGTGATGTAGACGTTCTCGTTCAGCGTGTCGACGACCCGATCCATCCAGTCCGGGTCGTTGCGCATGTTGTAGTCGTAGAAGATCGTCGTGTTGAGCGACTTCAGATCCTCGGCTTCCTCCGTCGACAGGCTGCGGATCCCCACTTGCGTCGTCTTCGCGAACTCGAGCGTCCGCCGCATCGCGCACGCATGGCTGTGGGGTGTGCCCATGTAGTCGCGGCGAAGATCCGCGTGCGCGTCGAGCTGCAGGACCGACAGGTTCCTGTGTTTCTCCGCGACGGCCGCGACCAGCGGCGGCGTGATCGAATGCTCGCCGCCGAGAAACACCGGAAACTTCCCCCGCTTGACGATCTCGCCGGCGACGCGCTTCAACTCGGCGACCACTTCCTCCATCGTCGCAAAAGGGAATTCGATCTCCGGAAGCGTCGCGATGCCGATGCTGTGGACGTCGGTCTGCGTCTCTTCGTCCCACAGCTCCATGTGCGAGGACGCGACGAGAATCTCGTGCGGGCCCGTGCGCGTGCCTGGCACGTACGACGTCGTGCGATCGAACGGCACCGGCAGAATGACGACGCGCGCCCGATCGAAGTCGACCATCGTCGGCATCGTGCCGCCGAACTCGCCGACGGCCATGTGCTCGTACTCAAACGGCAGCTTCATCGCGGGTAATTGTCGCACGAGCGAGGAAGAGACAGAGAACGAGCGCCGGCACACCGAGCAGGCCGGCGCCGATGAAGAACAGGGCGTACCCTTCGAGGAGCGTCCGCCCGGCGGCGAGGTGCTCGACGGCGACGCCCGAGAACCCTTTCGCGAACTTGCCCAGGTAGACGTACGCGGAGCTGAGCAACGCGTACTGCGTCGCTGTGTAGCCGAGGCTCGTGAGGCTCGACATGTAAGTCACCAGTGCGACGGACGCAAACGCGATTCCGAAATCGTCCGCGAACATCACGGCAGCGAATACGCGGATATCGGGACCGGCATAGGACAGCACGGCGAAACTGGCGATCACGACGCTCTGGAGGATCGCTCCAGCCACGAGCGTCTTGAAGTACCCGAACCGCACCGCGCTGAAGCCGGCCACGGCGATGCCGAGCCACGCCGCCGCCAGACCGAACGACGCGCGGACGGCGCCGACGGCGTCCTTGGACAGGCCCAGGTCGTGATAGAAGGGATTGGCCATCGGTCCCATCACGAATTCCGGCAGCCGGTAGAAGCTGATCATCGCCAGCATCAGGAGCGCGAGCCAGCCGTAGGTGCGGAAGAATTCCGAGAACGGACCAATCACGGCATCGAATGCGCCCCGGACGCTCGCGAGCGGCGCGGTGACCGCCTTCGAGTGGAACACTTCCTCCGCGCGGCGCGGCTCCGACGCGAACAACGTCGCGCCGACGCCGATCGCCATCAGGACGCCCATCGCCGCGTACGACAGCGGCCAGCCGAAATGGTTCGCGAGGATGAGGACCAGCGCTTCGTTGACGATGATCGCCGCGCGGTAGCCAAGCAGGTACGCGGCGGAGAGCAAGCCGAGTTCGTCGGCGTCCGTGGCCACTTCGATTCGCCAGGCATCGACGACGATGTCCTGGATGGACGAAGAGAAGGCCACGACGAGCGCGAGGATGCCGACGGTCGTGAGGCCGGCTCTCAGGCCCGTCATCGAGAGGCCGATGAGCCCTGCCGCGATGAGGACCTGACTGAGGATCATCCATCCGCGGCGCCGTCCGAGGCGACCGGCGCCCGGGGCGTCGAGCCGATCGATGAACGGTGCCCAGAGGAACTTCAGCGAATAGGCGAGGCCCACCCACGAGAGAAAGCCGATGGCGGCGAGCCCGGTCCCTGCGTCGCGCAGCCAGTAGCCCAGGGTGTTGCTGGTCAGGAAGAAGGGCAGGCCCGAGGAGAACCCGAGCGCGAGCATCGCCGCCACTTTCGGCTGCCGGAGCGAGGCGATGACGTCGCGCCGGCGGACCGCCGGCCGGCCGCTCACGATCCCGACTCTTTCTTGAGTTCAGCCAGCAGCGACAGCGCCTCGAGCGGGGTGAGCCGATCGACGTCGACGGCCGCCAGCCTCTCGCGCAACTTGTCGTCTTTCTCCGCCGGCGCCTGAAACAGGCCCAGCTGACGCTGCGGATCCGTTTTCGTCCCGCTGACCGACGGCCGCCCGCCGCGCGCGAGCTCATCGCGCTCGAGCGCCTGCAGGATTTCACGCGCGCGCGCGATCACAGTCGCCGGCAGACCCGCGAGCCGCGCGACCTGGATGCCGTAGCTGCGATCCGAGCGGCCCGGCACGATCTTCCTCAGAAACACGATGTCGTCCTTCCACTCGCGCACCGCGACGTGGAAGTTGACGACGCCGGGCGTGGCGTCGGCGAGATCCGTCAACTCGTGGTAATGCGTCGCGAACAGCGTCTTCGGCCGCGCGCGCGTGTTCGTCGCGAGGTGCTCGGCGACCGCCCACGCGATGCTCAGGCCGTCGAAGGTCGCCGTGCCGCGGCCGATCTCGTCGAGCACGACGAGGCTGCGCGAGGTGGCCGAGTGCAGGATGTGCGCCGTCTCCTGCATTTCCACCATGAACGTCGAATGGCCGCGCGCGATGTTGTCCGACGCGCCCACGCGCGCGAAGATCCGATCGACGAGTGGAATCTTGGCCTCGCGAGCGGGCACGAACGAGCCGATCTGCGCCATGACGCAGACGAGCGCCGTCTGCCGGAGGTAGGTGGACTTCCCGCCCATGTTG
>DATNBT010000451.1:0-2800 GCA_035571855.1 Vicinamibacterales bacterium | reverse complement strand
CATCCGGCTGCTCGCGGTCGGGAAAGCGGCCGTGCCGATGGCGCGCGCCGCGGCGCGCGTGCTCGGCGATCGTATTCGGGAAGGGTTGATCGTCGGCGTCCTTCCGGCAGGCGCCGCGACAGCGGACTTGCCGTTTCCGATGATTGCCGGCGGCCATCCGACGCCGACAGCAGACAGCGAACGCGGTGGACGCGAAGCGCTGCGACTTGCGTCGTCGGTCATGGCTGATGAAACGCTCGTCGTGCTGCTGTCGGGCGGCGCCTCGGCGCTGATGGCCGTTCCGGCCGACGGCCTCACGCTCGCCGACAAGCAGGCGACGACGCGGCAGCTGCTGCGCGCGGGCGCCGACATTCACGCGACGAACACCGTGCGCAAGCACCTGTCCGCGATCAAAGGCGGCTGGCTGGCGGCGAGGACGTCCGGCGCGACGCGGACGTTCGCCATCTCGGACGTCGTCGGCGACGACCTCAGCGTCATCGGGTCGGGGCCGACGGTCGCGGATGCGAGCACGTTTCGCGACGCATTCGACATCATTCGCCGGTTCGGAGGCGATGCGGCGTATCCGGCCGCGGTCGTCGAACGGCTGAAGGACGGCGCGGCCGGCCGCGTGGAAGAGACGCCGAAGCCCGGCGATCGGCGGCTCGCGCGCGCGCAGACGTCGATCGTCGGCGGACGCCGGCAGGCGATGGACGGCGCCGTTCGCGAAGCGGAGTCGCTCGGCTATCACGTCGTGCGGATCGACGACGCCGTGGTCGGCGAGGCGCGCGTCGCCGGACCGTCGCATCTGCGCGCGTGTCTCGCGAGAGCGGCCGGCGCCGGACGTCCCGCGTGCGTCGTGTCGAGCGGCGAGACCACGGTGCGCGTGACGGGCGACGGCAAAGGCGGCCGCAATCAGGAATTCGCGCTGGCGTGCGCGGCGCCGCTCGCCGCGTCGGGCGTCGCCGGCGCGTTGGCCAGCCTCGGCACGGACGGCATCGACGGGCCGACCGACGCCGCGGGCGCAATCGTCGACACCACCACTCTCGAGCGGGCGCGGGGGCTCGGGCTGAACCCCGAGACGTTCCTGCATCGCAATGACGCGTATCGGTTTTTCGCGCCGCTCGGCGATCTCATCACCACAGGGCCGACCGGCACCAACGTCGGCGATCTTCAGATAATTCTGCTCGCTTGACGTTCGGCTCCAACCTCGCGCGACGTGCGGGGTTCGGGAGCGCGAGCCTTCAGGCGAGCGTACGATAGGACCAGTATGTTTTCTCGTGACCAGGTGCTTGCGCTGATGCGCGAGCGCGCGCATCATCCCGCCGGAATGCGGGAGTTGCTCCAGCTTCTCAAAATTCCGCGCGACGAACGCACGTCGTTCAAGCGCCATCTCAAATCACTCGTCGGTTCAGGCGATCTCATTCAGATCCGCGGGCAGCGCTTCGGCCTGCCCGAAAAGATGGACCTGTACGTCGGCCGGTTGCAGACGCATCCGGCCGGCTATGGATTCGTCATCCCGGAGCGGCCGCTCGAGGCGGGCGGCGACATCTACGTGTCGGGCCCGAACCTGAACGACGCGATGCACGGCGATCGCGTCGTCGCGCGCATCGAAAAGATCAAAGAGGGCGGACGCGTCGAAGGACGCGTCATCCGCATCCTCGAACGCGGCGGCGCGTCGATCATCGGCCGCTACGATCGCGACGACTCCGGCATGGGCTACGTCGTCCCGTTCGACCGCCGCGTGCTGATGGACATCTTCGTCCCGCCGGGCCATGAAGCGGGCGCGGAACCGGGCGAGATGGTCTCGGTCGAGATCACGCGCTGGCCGACGTCCACGCGCGGCGCCGTGGGACGGGTGGAGGACGTGCTCGGCGACATCGACGCGCCGGGCGTCGATACGGAAATCATCATCCGCAAATACAACATCCCCGATGAACACTCCGAGGACGCGGTCGCGGAAGCGGTGCGGCTCGGGTCATCGGTGTCCGAGCGCGACATCCGCGGGCGGACGGATTTTCGCGGCATCGCGACGGTCACGATCGACGGCGAGCACGCGCGGGATTTCGACGATGCGATCACGATCGAGAGGCTGCCGAACGGCAACTTCTGGCTCGGTGTCCACATCGCCGACGTCTCCCATTACGTGCAGGAGGGCAGCGCGCTCGATCGCGAGGCGTACGAGCGCGCGACGTCGGTGTACTTCCCCGAACGCGCCGTGCATATGTTCCCGTCGGAGCTCGCGACCGGTCTGTGCAGCCTGAACCCGCAGGTCGATCGTCTCGTGCAGTCGTGCCTGATGGAAATCAACCGGCACGGCGAGGTCGTGCGCTACGAGATGCACGACGGCGTGATCAACAGCAACGAGCGGATGACGTACACGGCGGTGAACGGCATCCTCACCGATCGCGATCCCGCGCTGATCGCGCGGTATCAGGGGCTCGTGCCGATGTTCGAGATGATGCGCGAGCTGTTCGTCATCCTCAACGACGCCCGCCGGCGGCGGGGCTCGATCGACTTCGATCTGAACGAAGCCGAAGTCGTGATCGACGAAGGCGGCGTCGTCGAGGCGATCATCGCGCTGCAGCGGAACGTCGCGCACCGCCTGATCGAGGAATTCATGCTGCTCGCCAACGAGACCGTCGCCTCGCACCTCGAGGCGAACAACGCGCCGTCGCTCTATCGCATCCACGAGGAGCCGGACGTCCTGAAGGTGAGCAAGTTCGAGGACTTCATCTCGGGCTTCGGGTACAGCCTCGGCGCGCCGCTGACGTCGCTGCGCCCGAGGCACTTTCAGAAGCTGATTCAGAAGATCGAGGGCAAG
>DATNBT010000450.1:0-19686 GCA_035571855.1 Vicinamibacterales bacterium | reverse complement strand
CTTTTCGAGCAGCAGCTCCGCGAGGTAGGAGCCGTCCTGGCCCGTGATGCCGGTGATCAGCGCGCGCTTCGCCATTTGGGATCTCGTAACTATATCAAAGGGTAGAATCATTTCCACTGATGAGCGACCCGTCCGACGCGCTCTATCGCGGCTTCGAAGACCGTTTCCGCGGATCGATGGAGGAGATCCGCGCCAAACAGCGCGGACTCGTGACGCTGTTCTCCGGCGCGAGCGACGTCCTCGACATCGGGTGCGGCCGCGGTGAGTTCCTCGCGCTCCTGAAGGAACACCGCATCAGCGGGCGCGGCGTCGACGCGAACGCGGCGATGATCGCCGCCGCGCGCGAGCGCGGCCTCGACGCCGTCCAGGCGGACGCGCGGGCGCACCTGGAATCGCTGCCCGACGGCTCGCTCGGGGGCGCCGTCTCGTCGCAGGTGATCGAACACCTCGAGCCGGCGTACGTGATGTCGCTGCTGCCGCTGATCCTCCGCAAGCTCCGGCCGAACGCGCCGCTGGTGCTCGAGACGATCAACCCGGCGTGCTGGCTCGCATTCTTCAGCAGCTATCTGCGCGACTACACGCACGTCTGGCCCGTGCATCCGGAGACGCTGAAGTATCTGCTCGAAGCCAGCGGCTTCGTGCGCGTGGAGATCCGGTACAGCGAGCAGGCGCCCGACGCCGTCCGCATGCGCGGCGTGGATCCGAAATCGTTGACCGGACTGGACCCGGCCACCTCGCGCGCGCTGGCGACGCTGGCCGACGCGCACAACGCGAACGCGTCGATCCTCAACAGCCTGCTGTTCACGTACATGGACTACGCCGCCGTCGGCTATCGGGGTTGATGGAACAGATCGACGTCGCGGTCATAGGCGGAGGCGTCACCGGCCTCGCCTCCGCGCTCGCGCTCGCGAAGCGCGGCCTGTCGGTCTGCGTCCTCGAGAAACATCCCCGTCCCGGTCTCGAGACGAGCACGCACAACAGCGGCGTGATCCACGGCGGCATCTATTACCCGGCCGGCACGCTGAAGTCGACGCTGTGCATCGAGGGCCGGCCGCTCCTCTACGAGTTCTGCTTGACGCACAACGTCCCGCATGAGAAGTGCGGCAAACTGATCGTCGCGACCGACGACGGCGAAATCCCGCGCCTCGAGACGCTCTTTCACACCGGCGTCAGCAACGGCGTGGACGGCCTCACGATGGTCGACCGCGCGTTCATCAGCCGCCGCGAACCGAACATCCGCGCGGTCGCCGCCATCTTCTCTCCGGAAACGGGCATCGTCGAAGCCGAGGCGCTCGTGAATGCGCTGCGGCGTGCCGCAGAAGCGGAGGGCGCGATCTTTCTTCCCGGCACGACGCTCGCCGGCGCCGAGACAGGTCATCACGGCGTGAAGCTGCGGACCGAACGCGAAACGATTCTGGCGTCCACGGTCGTGAACGCCGCGGGGCTCTATGCCGACGACGTCTCGAAGATCCTCGGCGGCGACGACTTCACGATCTATCCGGTTCGCGGCGAGTATGCGGAGCTCGTCCCGTCGAAGCGCTCGCTGGTGAATGCGCTCGTGTATCCGCTGCCCCACGCCGCGGGCCACGGCCTCGGCGTCCACGTGACGCGGTCGACCGGCGGAAATGTGTGGTTCGGACCGTCCGTGAAGTATCAGGACGTGAAGGGCGATTACGAAAGCGACCGGCTGCCGGTCGAGGACTTCGCGCACGCCGCGCGCCGGCTGTTGCCGGCGATCACGGCGGCCGATCTACGGCTGGCCGGCACCGGCATCCGGCCCAAGCTGCACCCGGCCAGCGAGTCGTTCGCCGATTTCATGATTCGCCGAGACACGCAGAATCCGCGGGTGATCCACGCGGCCGGCATCGAATCGCCCGGGCTCACGTCATGTCTGGCCGTTGGCGCGCGCGTGAGTCAGATCGCCGCGACGTAGCGCGCCACCGCCTCCTTCCAACCCGGCATCATCACGCCCGCCGAGGCCAGCTTCCGGTTCGACAGCACGCAGTACAGCGGTCGATTGGCGCGAAGTGTCATCTCCGTCATCCGGATCGGAACGAACTTCGGCTCGACGCGAAGCCGCCGCGCCAGCTCGTGCGCGAACTCGATCCAGGTGCACGCTCCCGAGTTGACGCAGTGATAGATCCCCGGCGCGGCCGATTGCTCGAGCAACCGGCGCGTCGCGGCGGCGGCATCGAAGACGTAGGTCGGTGAGATCGTGCGGTCTTCGAACACCCGGGCTTCCGTGCCGTTCTGAATCGCCTTCAGGATCGACGCGACGCTGCCCTTCGCGGGCCGGGCGCCGTTGACGCTTCCGAACAGGCTCTCGACGCGAAGGATGTACGCACGAGGCGCGTCGGCCGCGAACCGTTCGCCGAGCAGCTTGGAGGCCGCGTACGTGCTGCGCGGGTTCGGCCGATCGGTCTCGACGTACGGCCGATCGGCGTTGCCGTCGAACACGAAGTCGGTGCTGAAATGCACCAGCGCGGCGCCGGCGTCCGCCGCGGCGCGCGCCAGCGCGCGGACCGCGAACGCGTTGAGATTGAGCGCCTCGACCGGGTGATCTTCCGCGCCGTCCACGTCGTTGTACGCCGCGCAATTGACGATCGCGTCCGGCTGCGCCTTCGCGATCGTGTCGCGCACCGCACGATCGTCCGTGATGTCGAGCATCGCGTGCGTCAGGGCGACGACGTCGTGGCCGCCGCGCAACTCCAGTGCGACGGCTGCGCCAAGCTGCCCCTGCGCGCCGAGGAGAACGACGCGCACGCTAGACCTTCACGCCTTCCCACCGCGCGACGACCGCGGCGGCGATGCAGTTGCCCATGACGTTGATGGACGTGCGCCCCATGTCCATGATCTGATCGACGCCGAGCAGGATGGCCGCGCCCTCGAGCGGCAGGTTCAGCTGCGACAGCGTCGCCGCGAGCACGACGAGCGACCCGCGCGGAATGCCGGCGACGCCTTTGCTCGCCAGCATCAGCGTCAGCATCATCACGATCTGCTGGCCGATCGTCATCTGGATCCCCGCCAGCTGCGCCACGAACACGCTCGTGAGCGACAGATACAGCGTCGCGCCGTCGAGGTTGAAGCTGTAGCCGAGCGGAATCACGAAGGCGACGATGCGCTCGGGCACGCCGAAGCGCTCCATCACTTCCATCGCCTTCGGCAGCGCCGCCTCGGAGCTCGCCGTCGTGAACGCGATGAGGAACGGCTCGCGGATCGTCCGGATGAACCTGAGGAACGACACGCCGATCAGCTTCGAGACGCCGAAGACGACGATGAGCACGAACAGCGTGAGGCCGACGTACATCAGGGCCACGAGCTTGCCGAGCGACACGAGGATCGTCACGCCGCGGCCGCCGACGGTCGCGGCGATTGCCGCGAACACGCCGACCGGCGCGAACATCATCACGTACGACGTGACCTTGAACATGACGTGCGCCAGGCTGTCGAGCACGGCGACGACCGGCTTGCCGTGCTGCCCCATCGCCGAGAGCGCGGCGCCGAAGAACAGCGAGAAGACGACGACCTGCAGGATGTCGCCCCGCGCCATGGCATCCACGATCGACGTCGGGAACAGATGCAGGAACATGTCCCACGCGGTCTGCGGGTTTTTCGCGAACGCCGCGACCGCGCTCGTGTCGCCGGCCAGCGGGATCGCCAGGCCCGCGCCCGGCTTGAACACGTTGGCGAGCTCCAGCCCGATCACCAGCGCCACCGTCGTCGCGACCTCGAAGTAGATCATCGCTTTGAGGCCGATGCGGCCCAGCGACTTGAGATCGCCGGCGCCCGCGATGCCGACGACGAGCGTCGAGAACAGCAGCGGCGCGATGATCATTTTGATCAGCCGCAGAAACGCGTCGGCGAGCGGCTTGACGGCGACACCGGCGGACGGCCACGCCACGCCGAGCACCACGCCGAGCGCGAGGCCGGCGACGATCTGCGTGGTGAGGCTCGGAAACTTCGAAGAGCGGCCGGGGGCAGCCGCTTCGCCGGTGATCACACCGCGACGCGGCGATGGACGAACGCCGCGACGCTGTCGACCACCGTCTGCTGCTGCTCGAGCGTCAGCTCGCCGTAGACGGGGATCGCGAGGCTGTCCTGCGCGGCGCGCTCGGCCTTCGGGAAATCGCCCGTGCGATGGCCGAGGTACGCGAAGCACGGCTGCTGATGGAACGGCACCGGGTAGTAGATTTCGTTGCCGATGCCGGCGGCATCGAGATGTTTCTTCAGGCCGTCGCGATCGGGCGTGCGGATGACGAACTGGTTGTAGATGTGGCGCCGGCCTGGCGCTTCGATCGGCAGGACGACGCGATCCGTCAGCCCGGCGTCCTGAAAGAGCGTGCGATACCGGTCCGCATTCGCGCGGCGGCGTTCGGTCCAGCCGGCGAGATGCGGCGCCTTCACCCGGAGAATCGCCGCCTGCAGCGCGTCCATCCGGAAGTTCGCCCCGACGAGGTGGTGGTAGTACCGCGGCTCCATGCCGTGCGTCCGCAGCAGCTTCGCCTTCTTCGCGAGCGCTTCGTCATTCGTCGTCAGCAGGCCTGCGTCGCCGAAGGCGCCGAGATTCTTGCTCGGAAAGAACGAGAAGCAGCCGAACGCGCCGAGCCCTCCGACCGGCCGCGACGTGTAGGTCGCGCCGATCGCCTGCGCCGCGTCTTCGACGACCGGCACGCCGGCCCGCGACGCGATGTTCAGAATCGGCTCCATCTCGGCGCTCTGGCCGAACAGGTGAACCGGGATGATCGCCTTCGTCTTCGCCGTCAGCGCGCCGGCCAGCTTCGCCGCGTCCATGTTGAACGTCGTGTCTTCGATGTCGACCAGCACCGGCGTCGCGCCGAGGCGCGCGACGGCGCCTGCCGTGGCGAAGAACGAATACGTCGGCGTCACCACCTCGTCGCCCGCCCTGACGTCGAGCGCCATGAGCGCGAGCAGCAGCGCGTCGGTGCCGGACGAGACGGCGACCGCATGCCGGACGCCGAGCATCGCCGCCATCTCCTGCTCGAGCGCGGCGATCTCGGGTCCCATGATGAACCGCTGGCTGTCGCAGACCCTTTCGATCGCGGCGAGAATCTCGGCACGCAGCGGTGCGTACTGCGCGTGCAGATCGAGAAGCGGCACTCCTGACGGCTTGTCGGACATGTCCGGCTATTTTACCGTTTCGACTTGATCGCCGCCCGTGTTTCGCGCGCGGCTTCGCGCCGCTTGATCGTCTCGCGCTTGTCGTACTCTTTCTTGCCCTTCGCGAGCGACACCGACACCTTGACGCGGCCGTTCTTGAAGTAGAGTCGCGTCGGCACGAGCGTCATGCCCTTCTCGACCGTCTTGCCGATCAGCTTGCGGATCTCGTCGCGGTGCAGCAGGAGCTTGCGCCGGCGCAGCGGCTCGTGATCGGCGTAGCCGCGATGGCTGTACGGGCTGATGTTGACGTTGTAGAGGAAGACCTCGCCGTCCTCGACGCGCGCGAAGCTGTCGCGGAGGTTCACGCGGCCTTCGCGGATCGCTTTCACCTCGGTGCCGAGCAGGACGAGGCCGGCTTCGAAGGTCTCGAGCAGATGGAAGTCGTGAAAGGCCTTCCGGTTCTCGGCGATGTTTTCCTGGGCGAGCTCGCGCTCGGTTTTTTCAGCCATGTGCTGCAGGTAGCCGGCCTTCAGGCCGACCGTGCCAGGCGCGCGGCTAACAACGTCGCCGACACCATGCTCTCGGCGTCCGCCACCCCCTTGCCCGCGATGTCGAACGCCGTGCCGTGATCGACCGATGTGCGGACGATCGGCAGCCCGAGCGTGACGTTGACGGCGCGCCCGAACGCGAGCAGCTTCACCGGAATCAGCCCCTGATCGTGATAGCAGGCAATGACGGCGTCGAACTCGCCTTTGCGCGCGCGCACGAAGACGGTGTCGCCGGGAAACGGACCGGACACGTCGATCCCTTTCGCGCGGCAGCACGCAATCGCCGGCGCGATGGCCGTCTCTTCCTCGCGGCCGAACAGCCCGTGCTCGCCCGCGTGCGGATTCAATCCGGCCACCGCCAGCCGCGGCGGCGCCTTGTCGAACATCGGCAGCTCGCGCGCCGCGAGCGCAATCGTCCGCTCCATCAGCGGCTGCGTGAGAAGCTTCGGTACCTCGGCAAGCGGCACGTGCACGGTCGCCAGGACGACGCGAAGCTCGTCGGAGTAGAACATCATCGCGACATGCTTCGCGCCCGTGAGGTCGGCGAGCATGTCGGTGTGTCCGTTCCAGGGAAAACCGGCCAGGCGGAGCGCTTCCTTATTAATAGGCGCGGTGGCGATGGCCGCCACGGTTCCCGCCTGCGCATCCCTGGCCGCGCGCGCGATCGCGTCGTACGCGGCCTGGCCCGCTCCAGCCGACAGCGTTCCCATCTCGAACCGCGCCTCCGTGCCGGCGCCGTAGAGCACGGGCTCGCACACGGCGAGGACGCGCGAATCCGACGCCGCCTTGCGCGCGATCTCCGGACCGATGCCGGCCGGATCGCCTTCAGTGATGGCGATGCGGGGTTTAGCCATGGCAGGAGCAGCCCGAACCGCAGCCTCCGGTGCCGCACCCGGTCGGATTGTCGCAGCCGCCTTCGCTGCCGCAGCCGCCGTGCTGCTGTCCTTTCGCATTCGGCAGCTCGTAGCGCAGGCAGCACTTCAAGCGTCCGCACAATCCCGAGAGCTTCGACGGATTCAGGCTCAGCTCCTGCTGCTTCGCCATCTTGATCGACACCGGCTCGAACGTCGTCAGAAACGTGGTGCAGCAGAGCGGACGGCCGCACGTGCCGTAGCCGCCGATCATCTTCGCTTCGTCGCGCACGCCGATCTGCCGCATCTCGATGCGCGTATGGAATTCGCTCGCGAGCTCGCGGACCAGTTCACGGAAGTCGACGCGTCCTTCGGCCGTGAAATAGAAGATGAGGCGTGCGCCGTCGAAGGTCTGCTCGGTCTTCGCCAGCTTCATCCCGAGGCCGCGCTCGCGAATCTTCAGCGACGCGATCCTGTGGGCGTCGCGCTCGCGCTGCTCCTGTTTCATCCGCATCACGATGTCGTCATGCGTGGCGACGCGGATGATCCGCGGGGGCGCCTCGCCGGACGGCAGCCGGCGTTCGGCCGTCTGCGGCACGCCGCGGACGACGACGCCCACGGCGGGACCGCCTTCGCCCTGCACGACGACGCGCTCGCCGGGACGAGGCGTGGCGTCTGGACGCCCCGTCGACAGGAAGGTGTGAGGACGGCCGACGGACGTGAGCTTGACCGAAACGAGCCGTGGGTTCGTGGACATATGTTTACGGTCCGCCTTCGGGCGGACTCACAGCTGCAGCACCAGCCAGTCGGCGACGATCTTCGCGTTCGCGTTTTCGTCGAGCGCCGTCAGCGCTCTGTCCACGGCGGTGAACGCGCGCATGCCGCGCTCGCCGCCGAACGACTTCGATAACCGATCGAGATGCGGCCGCACGTCCGAGTTCGCCAGCGTGCTCGTATCGGCGTCGGTGGCGAGCAGTTCGACATCGCGCAGCAGCGCCGCCATGGCGTGCAGGTGCGACGCCAGCTGCTCGCGATCGGTGCGGCCGCCGGCCCCGGAGGTCTTCGCCATCAGGTCCTTCGCCGCGTCCATCCGCCGGCCCGGATCGTCGCTCGCCGCGGCCTGCGCGAGCACGTCCTGCGCGATGTCGCGTGCGTCGGTGTCGATTTCTTCGCGCGCGGACGACTGAAACCGCAGCCGCGGGCAGCGCGACTGCACCGTCGGCAGCAGCATGTCCGGTCGCGTCGCCGCCAGAATGAAGATGGACGAGGGCGGCGGCTCTTCGAGCGTCTTCAGCAGCGCGTTCTGCGCCCCGGCCATCATCATGTCGGCCTGATCGATGATCACGACGCGGCGGCGGCCTTCGAACGGCCTGAAGCCCGCGCGATCGATTGCGTCGCGCACCTGATCGACTTTGATCGCGGCGCTGTCGCCGGGCTCGACGATCAGCACGTCCGGATGCACGCCGCGCGTAATTTTGGAGCACGCCGCGCAGGAACCGCACGCATCCCGCGACTCGCCCTTCACGGCCGGCTGCAGGCAGTTGATCGCCTGCGCCACCGCGAGCGCGGTCTCGCGCATATCGCCGCCCGACGGGCCCGAAAAAATCAGGCTCGGCGGCAGCGCGTCGCGCCCGACGGAACGCGCCAGCAACGCGGCGAGACGGCGATTGGCCAGATCGCGGAAGGGCATGGCGCTAGCTTATATGACGTCCGGCTAAAGCCGGACACCACCACCAGGACCACCACCAGGCAGTGTCCGCCTTCAGGCGGACGTCATTTCGGCAGGTAGTGCAGCAGCTTCAAAATATCGGAGAAGACGCCCATCGCCGTGACGTCCGCGCCGGCGCCTGGACCCTGAACGACGAGCGGCGTCCTGCGATAGCGCTTCGTCGTGAACGCGATGACGTTGTCGCTGCCTTTTGCCGCGGCGACGGGATGCGTCGCCGGAAACTCGCGCAGCCCGGCCCGCGCGCGCCCGCGCTCGAGCACGCCGACGTAGCGCAGCACGGCGCCGCGCCCGCGCGCCAGCTCCACGCGCGCGGCAATCTCCCGGTCGTACCGCACGAGATGCGAGAAGAATCGCTCCGAGAACTTCATCGACCGGAGCGCGCGCGGCACGAGGCTGTCGACTTTCACCTCGTGCAGCTCCATCTTCAGTCCGATCTCGCGCGCGAGGATGAGCAGCTTCCGCGCGACGTCCTGCCCCGACAGATCGTCGCGGGGATCCGGCTCGGTGAAGCCGGCGCGGTGCGCCTCTTTCACGAGCGCGCTGAAGGGCGTCGAGCCGTCGAAGGTGTTGAACAGATAGCTGAGCGTTCCCGACAGGATGCCTTCGATCTTCAGGATCTCGTCGCCGCTCGCGATCAGATCGCGCAGCGTCGACATGATCGGGAGCCCCGCGCCGACGTTCGCTTCGTAGAAGAAGTGCTTCTGCCGCCGCGCCATCTGCTCCATCAGCGCCGAGTACTGCTTCCACGGCAGCGCGTTCGCGCGCTTGTTCGGCGTGATGACGTGCAGGTTGGCGTCGATGAACGCCGGATACGCGTCGACGATCGACGGGTTCGCCGTGCAGTCGACGACGGCGGCGTTCGTCAGCTCCAGGCTCGCGATGGCCTGAGCGAGCCGACCGGGATCCATCTTCCGCCGCGACGTGCCGAGCGCCCGCGTCCACGCGCCGAGATCGAGGCCGGACGCGGACAAGGCGAACTTGCGGCTGTTCGCGACCGCGACGACGCGCACGTCGAAGCCGCGCGACAGCAGATAGTGCCGCTGCTGCTTCAACTGCCGCAGCAGCGCGCCGCCGATGTTGCCGACGCCGACGACGACGAGATCGAGACGCTTGCGCGCTTCGAAGAACGCCTGGTGAATCGCGTTGAGGGCGCGCACCTGCTGGCCGCCGTCGATGACGCACGAGATGTTGCGCTCGGACGCGCCCTGCGCGATGGCGTTGACGTTGATGTTGTTGCGGCCGAGCGAGTCGAAGAGCTTGCCCGAGACGCCGGGCCGGCCCTTCATGCCTTCGCCGACCACCGCGAGAATCGCCTGCTCCGGTTTGTGGTCGACGACCATCAGCCGGTCGTCCACTTCGTGCCTGAACTCCTCTTCGATCGCGGCGATGCCGCGCGCCGCGTCCGCGCCGCGGACGGCGAAGCAGATCGTGTGCTCCGAGGACGCCTGGGAGATCAGGATGATGTTGACGCGCGCGGCCGCGAGCGTGCGGAACAGCCGCTCGGCGATTCCCGGCACGCCCACCATGCCAGGACCGCTCAGCGTCAGCAACGAAAGGCCGTCGACCGTCGTGATGCCTTTCGCGAGCGCTTCCCCCGGATCGCCCTTCGCGCCGGAAATCAGTGTTCCTGGCGCCGACGGGTTGAACGTGTTCCTGATGACGATCGGAATCCGCTTCTCGACCGCCGGCGCAATCGTCGCCGAGTGAATGACCTTCGCGCCGAAGTACGAGAGCTCCATCGCCTCTTCGTACGTCATCTGCGGCAGCACGAAGGCGGCGGGCACGATGCGCGGGTCGGCGCTCAGCACGCCGTCGACGTCGGTCCAGATCTCGACGGAGTCCGCGCCGATCGCCGCGCCGACAATCGACGCGCTGTAATCCGATCCGTTCCTCCCGATCGTCGTCGTCTGTCCGTCCGCCGTCGAGCCGATGAACCCCGTCACGACCGGAATCGGACCGCCGCGTTTGCGCAGCAGCGCGCCGAGCGCACGCCGCGCGAGGCGGTTCGTCACCGCGAAGTCGACGGCGGCGTTGGTGAACTGACTGTCGGTGCGGACGAATGCTCTCGAGTCGACGAACGCCGACGGGTGATGTTTCAGGAGATGCGCCGAGACGATCAGCGCCGACAGCCGCTCGCCGAAGCTCGCGGTCATGTCGAGCGCGCGCAGCGGACAGTGACGCAGCAGGTGGATGCCCTGCAGCGTGCTCGCGAGCTGGTCGAGCATCGCGTCGACGTCCCGCCGCACCTGCGCGCGACGCCTGGCGACGAGCGCCGATACGGCCGCGCGATGACGGCGGACGACGACGTCGAGCGCGGCGAGATAGCCGTCGTCGCCCAGCTCGGCCAGCCGCGCGCATTCGATCAGCTGATTGGTGACGCCCTGAAACGCCGACACGACGACCACGACGGCCCCTTCAGCGCGTGCGTCGAGGACGATGTCGGCGGCTGCGCGGACGGCCGCGGGGGTGGCGAGTGACGACCCGCCGAACTTCAGGATTTTCACGGGACGAACAGTTTAACCGAGCCGCGAGCCCGGAGCCCCGGCTCAGCGTCGCGTGACTTCGGTGTAATCGAGATAGCGATGCGTGCCGACGATCGAGAAATGTGCCTCGAGTGTGTAGGTCCCCTCGGCGGATTGGACCACCCTTGTGCCCTTCGTTTGAGAGCCGGCGATCGGGCCGTTGCGCAGACCTTCCACGATCACGCGTCCCGTCATGGATGACGGCGGCGTGATGCCCAGCAGCCGGAGCAGCGTCGGCGCGAGATCGACGTTGCCGGTGGGCAGACTGCTCGTCGCGTGTTCACGGAAGTCGGGTCCGGCCGCGATGAGCGTGTTGTGGACGTCGTACGGACTCGACGTCCCATGTCCCGCGACACCCTCCTGCGTCGTCGTGCCCTTGAATCCGGCCGCGTTCGCCTTGCCCGTCCAGTTGGCCGAGACGAGGATGTCGCCCGACCTCGCGTGGTTCCACCGCGCGACCGCGAACGACAGCGTGCCGTCGACGCCATCGCGCGTGAAGATCGCCCCGACTTCCGGACGCTGCTGCAGCGCCGCGACAATCGCGGAGACACGCGAGGCATCCGGCCGGCGCAGGTAGATCGCGCCTTCCGCGACGACGATGTCGTTCGACCCCTCGTCCAGCTTCCTGGCGAACGGTTCGACGAGCTTCTGGAGATTCAGCTCGCCCGTCTCCGTCGAGAACCCGTGATCCGACGTCACGATGATGTTCGTGGACTCGAGCACACCGCGGGCGCGCAGACCGTCCTCGAGACGTCCGATGGCCCCGTCCACGAGCATGAGCGACTTCCGCGTGAGCGGCGCGCCGATGCCGTTCGCGTGCGCGGTGCCGTCGGGATCGTTCAGCCAGATGATCGTGACGTCCGGCTTGAGATCGTCGACGCACAGCTTCAGGTACGCGTCGATCGCGCGCTCGTTCTGCGGGTCGTTCGGCGTTTCGTGCGCCGGCGGAGGGCCGAGCACGGACAGCACTTTCGGCGCGAGCGCCTTCGGCAGCGTGTAGTCCGTGTGGAACAGCGCGCCGCCCGATACGGTGTGATTCAGCAGATATGCCGACCCTGTGGACCCGGAGCTGATGCCGGCCAGCTTGCGGCCGTTCGCCTGCAGGATTTCTCCAAGCGTCGGCGCGGTCAGCAGCTTTCCTTCCGCGCGCTCGACGGCCTCGAGATCTCCGCGCTCGCCGGTGTCGAGCACACGCGTGCGGCTGACCGACGGAATGTAGATCTCGTTCCCGAGAAGGCCGTGCGTTTCGGGGTACGAACCGGTGACGATCGACGCGGCGTTCACCCGCGTGACCGTCGGAAAGACCGAATGATGCGCGGTGAAGACGATGCCTCGCCGGCCGAGCGCATCGACCCGCGGCATGACGTCGCGGGTGACGTAATCGGGCCGCAGTCCATCGACGACGATCAGGACCTGCGTGCGTCGCGCCTGCTGCGGCTGCTGGGCGCGGGTTGTCGTGAGAAGAACCGCGCCAAGGAGGATCGACGCGGCGAGCCGTCCAAGCTTCATACCGTCCAGCTTAGACGACCCGGGTGACCGTTAGAAGACGATCGACATCGACGCGATCGCGACCGCGAGCGGCACCCTCGACGCGCTCGGCACGAGCATCATGTTCGTGCGGATCGCGCCGCAGCCGAGGGAGATGCCGGGAATCGGCCCCCAGTCGACTTCCGAGACGTTCGTGATCGGGTTGTTGTAGTACGCAACCGTGAGCGCGGTCACCGCGTACAGCTTGCATCCGCTCGCGAACGTCTTCAGCTTCCAGTTCGCGCCGATCGAGACGGGCACCATCAGGCCGCGCCAGCTGTTCAGCATCGCGTCGCCTTCGAAGACGAGGCGGTTGTCGCGGCCGCTGCCGAGGAGCCAGGGGATGTCGGGGTGCGTGTAGCAGCTGAAGCCGGCGCCCCAGTTCTGCTCGTTGTATCCCTTCGTGCGATCCGGGTGGTAACTGAGTCCCCAGAGATTCAAGCTCATCTGACGGCAGGGACCGTCGTGATCGCTGCTGAACTCGCCGCCCTTCGCGCCCGCGATCGTGCCGGTCGCCGCGTTCTCGTCTTCGGCAAACGCCGCCGGCGGGAACGCCGCCATCACAAGCACGCAAGCCAAACCCAACCGTATGATCGTTCTCTTCATACGGACCTCGCTGCATGTCGATGGTGCAAATCCGGCACCACGTAAAACGCACGAGGTCAGCGAAAAAGATGAGCTGGTAGAAGAAGAAAAAGAAGAAGAAGAGGAAAAAGGAAGTCCGCCTTCGCGCTACGCGCTACGGCGGACAACCTTCGCTTGGCGTTGCCAACCGCAGCCATCCTTCACTCGAACGATCACGCGCGAGCTACGGAAGGAGAAGGTTGGCGGGGTCGACGGGACTCGAACCCGCGGCCTCTGCCGTGACAGGGCAGCGTTCTAACCAACTGAACTACGACCCCAAGCTACAATCTCAAACACCACTCTCGGGCGGTTAGCTCAGTGGTAGAGCACCGGCTTTACACGCCGGCTGTCGCAGGTTCGAACCCTGCACCGCCCAGTTCCCAGACCAGAGCTACCCATTATACGTTGCTTTGAAAATCAGCAACAGGAGCGCGACCGCGAGGCCGGCGATCGCGCGATACTCGCGATTGGCCATCGCCTGCGCCCAGGTGAAACGCCGCTCCCGATCGACAACGCGCCGCTCGCGATACTCGTCGTACGCGTCGCCAAACCGCTGACGCAGGAACGCTTCTTCGCTCCGAATCGCCGCGGTCAGCGTGACGAGCAGATACGCGGCGACGATGACGACGACGGCGATGCTGCCCGACCCGGCGGCAAGGCCGGCGCCGATGAGCGATGAGCCGAGATAGAGCGGATGCGCGACGAGTCGATACGGCCCCGAACGCGTCACCTCGCGCGACTTGTTGAGATGGCCCGCGGCCCACACGCGAATCGCTTCACCGGCGATCGCGATCGGCAGCCCGTAAAGAATCGACTGCCTCGTCGGATGCGCCAGCAGCAGCACGGCGATGCCGCAGGCAAAGCCGAGCCCGACGCGAAACCGCGCGAAGAGCTTCGTCACGACAGCCGGCGCTCCGCGGCCGAGACGACCTCGTCAACCTGAATGTCCTCCAGGCACATCGTCTTCAGCCGGCACTGCCGGAGGTGATGACACTGACAGACGTCCGACCGCGAGACGGTGACGTCGGCCGGCGACCACGGTCCGTTGCGCGACGGACGCGTCGGACCGTAGATGCCGACGATGGGCGTGCCGACGGCCGCGGCAATGTGCGCGGGGCCGGTGTCGCCGGAGACGTAGAGCGACGCACCGCGGGCGAGCGCGACGAGATCGGCAATCGACGTCCGCGGCGACAGGATCGCCGCGCCCTCGGACCGATCGACGACGGCGCCCGCGATCGATTCTTCACCCGGCCCCCAGGTGACCAGCGACGCGAGCGAGCGGCGGCCGCGAAGCTCTTTCGCGAGCGCGGCGAATCGCGCCGGCATCCAGCGTTTGTTCGGCCACGCGGCGCCGGGGTTGAGAATGGCGTAGCGGCCGCCTGTTCTGGCCGAGATGTCCGACGCGACGGCCGACTCCGCGCGGTCGATCGGAAACTCCGGCACGGCCGCGTGAATGCCGAGCGTCTCGAGCACGCCGAGGTTCGTGTAGACGACGTGCCGCTCGTCGATGTGGTACATCCCGCCGCCGCCCGGATCGTGCCGCTCGGTGTAGAACCAGCTCGCGAGGCGCTCGCGGGCGTATCGCGCGGTGAAGCCGATCACCCGCGGCGCGCCCGACGCGCGCGCGAGAACGGCGGACTTCATCAGCCCCTGCAGATCGATCGCGACGTCGTACTGATTTCGACGCAGCTCGCCGACCGCCGACAGCAGGCGCGAGTCGTTCATCACGAGGCGCCGGTCGATCACGGGCACCAGGTCGAGGATCTCGCGATGCTTCGGGCTGACGAGCCAGTCGATCCGCGCGGCGGGATAGGCGCGGCGCAGCGCCGCGGCGACGGGAATCGCATGCACGACGTCGCCGAGCGCCCCCAGCTTGACGATCAGCATTCTCACGGGCGCACGTCCGGCATGACCAGCGTCGCAAGCGCGTCGACGCGATCCGGCGCGCACAGGATCACGTAGCCGGCGCCACGGAGGCTGTCGACCAGTTCCGCGCGGTCGTCCGCCTTCACGACATGCGCGCCGGCGTCGTCGATGACGGCGACGACCAGCCTGTCGGCCGCCGACGCGGCCGTCTTTACCGCGCGAACTTCCGTGATCGTCAGGAGATCGAAGGCGAGAGACAGAAAGGCGATACGCTTGCCTGCCGCACGGTCGCGCGTGATCGCGGCGACGAGCTCGGCTTCCGCGACGATCGGCATGTCAGGGCCGGCGCCCCTGTGCCGGCCCTTCCTGCGACCAGTTCTCCGTCGTCGTGTCGTGATCGCTCGTCACGGCGTCGGCCAGCTCCTGCGCCGAGACGGTGGCCGTTCCGCGCTTCTTCACGACGAGTCCGCCGGCGTAATTCGACAGGCGGGCCGCTTCGTAGAGCGAGGCGCCGGCGGCGAGCGCGAGGCCGAGCGTCGCGATGACCGTGTCGCCGGCGCCGGTGACGTCCGCGACTTCGCCCGATCCGAAGATGGGCACGTGCACCGTGGGCTGCTTCGGTTCGAACAGCGCCATGCCGCGGCTGCCGCGCGTGATCAGCACGCCCTGCATGCGCGTCTTCTTCAGCAGCAGACGGCCGGCCTTCTCGAGCAGCTTCATGTCGTCGTTGATCCGGATGCCGAGCACCTGCTCGACTTCGGATTCATTCGGCGTGCACGTGGTCAGGCTTCGATAGTCGAGCAGCCGGTAGCGGGAGTCGACAAGAACCGGGATCGGTCGCCTGCGCGAACGCTGCGCTACTGCGTTCCTCACGACGTCGGCGAGCTTCGGCGTGACCATGCCGGACCCGTAGTCGGACAGCACCACTGCATCCACGCCGTCGATGAGCGCCGGGATCTTTCTGAACAGTCCCGCCACCAGATCGATCGACACGGGCCAGCTGGCTTCGCGATCGATCCGCACGATCTGCTGCCGCGCGGCGTGCACGCCGCCGGCGAGAATGCGCGTCTTGATCGGCGTGCGGAAGCCCTTCGCACGCATGATGCCGGAACGATCGACGCCCTTCTGAAAGCTGTTCAGCAGCCGGCGGCTCTCCGCGTCGTCGCCGACGAGACCCGCGACGCGGGCGCGGCCGCCGAGCGCGGCGACGTTGTTCGCGGCGTTGCCGGCGCCGCCGGGCACGATCTCGGTCGCGTCGTACTTGAGAATCAGCACGGGCGCTTCGCGCGACACGCGCGCGACTTCGCCGTAGATGAACTCGTCGGCGATGAGGTCGCCGATGATGAGCACCCGGCGGCTGCTGAAACCGTAGACGAGGTTCAGCAGGCGTTCCTTGCGCTCGGCCTCTCCCGGCAGCGGATGTACGGATCTGGCAATCAGCATCGAATCACAGTTTTCCGAGTATCCAGCTGGACGCGGCGATCAGGTTGTCGAGGACGGCGTCGGCCTTCATGCCGTCCGGCGGCCGGTGCTCCTGCGTGTCGCCGTACCCCGAGCGGACCAGGAGGCCCTGCGCGCCGACCGCGCGCGCGAGCCCGATATCCACCCACCGGTCGCCGACGACGAACGATCGCGCGGGATCGATGTTGAATTCCTCGACCGCGCGATCGACGAGCCCGCGCGCCGGCTTCCGGCAGCTGCAGGCCTTCGCGAGATCGGGCACGACGCCGTCCGGGTGATGGGGACAATAGTAATACGCGTCGATGTGCGCGCCACCCTCGGACAACATGGCGGCCATCCGGGCGTGCGTCTGCTCGACGACGTCGTGCGTGAAGAACCCCCGCGCGATGCCGGACTGGTTGCTCACCAGGACCACGGCGAGCCCGGCGCGGTTGAGCACGCGAATGGCGTCGATCGTCCACGGAAAGAATTCGACGCGTTCCGGCCGGTCGAGATAGCCGACTTCCTCGATGATCGTGCCGTCGCGGTCGAGAAAGACGGCGCGTTCGAACGCCTTCTTCACAGCAGGCTCCGGGTGGCCGCCAGCGCGTCGCCCGGAGAAATGCCGCGCATGCACATGTGATCGAGCGGGCACTCGCGAAGTCCGCAGGGACGGCACCACGTCGGGCTCGTCAGAATGGTTCGATGTTCGGGGTGCGAGGTGCGAGGTGCGCTCAGCCGCTCGTCGGTCGGGCCGAACGCGGCGACGACGTGGACGCCGAGTGCCGCCGCCAGATGCATTGCGCCCGAGTCGTTGGCCATCACGGCACGGCAGTTCGAGAGCGCGCCGGCGAGCGTCGGGATGTCCGTCCGTCCCACCACATCTATTAATGTCGTGCGGCCGCGAAGCTCCTGTACCACGCTCGCGGCGGCCGCGCGATCGGCATTGGCGCCGACGATGACGGTGGCGACTCCGTCCTCGGCGAGCCCTGCGGCAAGATCCGCGAAGGCCGCGGCCGGCCATCGCTTGGCCGATCCGTAGGCGGCGCCGGGCGCAATCGCCACGAGCGGCGCACGGCCGTTCCAGCCCGCGCGCTCCAGCAACGCGCGGCCCGCGCCTCTCACGTCGTCGGCAATCTCGAGCCGTGGCGCGGGCGATCCGTTCGGGAACCCCAGCGACGACACCAGGTGCCGGTAGTAATCGATCTGATGCATCGCCTCGCCCGGGCGATCGACGGCGCGTGTCAGCAGCACGCCGCGCCAGTCGGTGCGATAGCCCCAGCGCTCGCGCACGCCCGCGCGCGCGGCCGACATCGCCGAATGAAATGAATTCGGCAGCAGAATCGCGGTGCCGCATCCGCCGAGCGGCCAGGAAGAACCACGGGGCAGCGTGACGACGCGGCTCACGCCGGGGACGAGCGAGAACAGCGGCGCGACCGGCGCGCGAGCCGCGACAGCGACCGTCCCGCCGCTCTGCGCCGTGCTCACGTCTGCAATCGCGGGCAGGGCCATGACGGCGTCGCCGAGCCAGTTCGGCGCGACTATGACCAGCTGTTCCACAATGGTTTAATAGTATCAATGAAGATCGCGCTGCTTCAGATCAATCCGACCGTCGGCGACATCGCCGGCAACGCGGAGCTGATCGCCGACGCCGCCGCCGCGGCGAAGAAGGCCGGCGCGGATCTCGCCGTCACTCCCGAGCTCGCGCTCGCGGGTTATCTTCCTCGCGATCTTCTGCTCAGCGAAGGCTTCGTCGGCCGGTGCTGGGACACGCTCGCGTCGCTGGCGAAGCGGCTCGCGGACGGACCCGCAGTGCTCGTCGGCCTGCCCGAACCGAATCCGTCCGACGAAGGACGTCCGCTGTTCAACACCGCCGTCCTGCTGCAGCGCGGGGTGCCGGGACAGCGCTTCAGGAAATCGCTGCTGCCGACGTATGACGTGTTCGACGAGGATCGGTACTTCGAGCCGTACCGCGGCAGCGAGATCCTCGAGTTCTGCAACCGCAAGCTGGGCATCAGCATCTGCGAAGACGTCTGGAACGATCGCGACTTCTGGAAGCGCCGCCGCTATCACTTCGATCCGATCGAGGAGCTCGCGAAAGCCGGCGCGCAGGCGATCGTGAACCTGTCCGCGTCGCCGTTCGCCGTCGGCAAGTACAAGCTCCGCGATCAGATGCTCGGCAGCATGGCCGCGAGGCATCGCGTGCCGGTGCTCTACGTCAACCAGACCGGCGGCAACGACGACCTGCTGTTCGACGGCCGGAGCTCGGTCTATTCCGCGGACGGCGCGCTTCTGGCTCGCGGCAGATCCTTCGACAGCGACCTCGTCGTCTTCGATCTCGATGAGCCGTCGAAGCCGCTGTCCGCCGACGACGGGCCCGCCGAGGCGGAGATCTGGGACGCGCTGGTGCTCGGCGTCCGCGACTACGTGCGCAAGTGCGGCTTCAAGTCCGTCGTCCTCGGACTCTCCGGCGGCGTGGACTCCGCGCTGACGGCGGCGATTGCGGCCGACGCCGTCGGCCCGGACAAAGTGCTCGGCGTCCTGATGCCGTCGCCGTTTTCGAGTCAGGGGAGCATCGACGACGCGCTCGAGCTGGGGAAGCAGCTCGGCATCGAGACGATGACGCTGCCGATTGAAGCCGGGATGAAGGCGCTGGAGGGCACGCTCGCGCCTGCGTTCCGCGGCCTCGAACGCGACGTCACGGAAGAAAACATCCAGGCGCGCATCCGCGGGAATCTCCTGATGGCGCTGTCCAACAAACGCGGCGCGCTGCTGCTGACAACGGGCAACAAGTCGGAGCTCGCCGTCGGTTACTGCACGCTGTACGGGGACATGTCCGGCGGTCTCGCGGTCATCGCCGACGTGCCGAAGACGATGGTGTATCGCGTGTCGCAGTGGTTGAACGCGACCCGCGGCCGCGCGGTGATTCCGGAGAGCACGCTGACGAAAGCGCCGTCGGCCGAGCTGCGTCCGAACCAGACCGACCAGGACTCGCTGCCGCCGTACGACGTCCTCGACGCGATCCTCGAGCGCCACGTCGAACATCACCAGCCGGCGGCTCAGATCATCGCCGCGGGTTTCGATGCGGCGACCGTCCGGCGCGTCCTCGGCCTCGTCCGTCGTGCGGAGTTCAAGCGCAAGCAAGCCGCGCCGGGCCTGAAAGTTACGGACCGCGCATTCGGCACCGGCTGGCGTATGCCGATTGCCGCGCGGGTGGAACTCTGACGGGACTAGGGCCTCGGACGTCACGCTGCGATCGCGCCTCACGTTTGAAGCCGCAGAGGCACAGAGCTCACGGAGCCTGATTCAATGACGATCGGGCGGCTTGATTGTCCACGTCGTCAGGTAGTGCGCGTCTAGGCCCTAGCCTCCAACCCCCAGCCCCGAGTAGACTCTCCCGCAGTACGTGAGGTGCTGCATGAAACGCGTCCTGTTTGCTGCAATCGCTTCGCTCGCGCTCG
>DATNBT010000449.1:0-10768 GCA_035571855.1 Vicinamibacterales bacterium | reverse complement strand
GTGCTGACGGACGTCTTCAGCGACTGCGGCCAGGCGTCGACGGGACCGAGCGCGGTCGTCGACCAATCGAGCTCGCGCATCCGTCGGGCCATTTCCGTCTGGCCCGGAAAGACGTCAGAGAGGGTGGGCGTCGGCGTGCCGCCGACTCGTGCAAGAGCTTTGCCCGGCCGTGTTGTCTTAAGGAGATCTTCAGGTGTGAAGCGCGCGGCCGTTCACGTGGAACGGCGCGCGCACTTCGAGAGAACGCGGATGCCTAGGCCCAGGAAAACCCTGATTTTGAGAGCGGAAGCTGCCGCACGCGTTTGCCCGTCGCGGCCGAAATCGCGTTCGTAATCGCGCCGATCGCCGGCGGCAGCGCCGGTTCGCCGAGTCCTGTCACGTAGTTGTCAGACGTGAGGAAGTGGACCTCGATCTCGGGCGCCTGCGTGATGCGCGTCGGCTGGTACTGGTTGAAGTTGCCCTGCACGGCGCGGCCCTTGTCGATCGTGATTTCCCAGTTCATGGCGTGGCTCATGCCCTCGATGACCGAGCCCTGCACCTGATTGAGCGCGCCGGTGGGGTTGATGATCTGCCGGCCGATGTCGACGGCCACCCAGACCTTCTCGACTTTCACCTTATTGCCGCCGTCCACGCGGACCTGGGCGACCTCGGCGAAGTAGCCGCGGTGCGCGAACTGCATCGCGACGCCCATCGCCGTTCCCGCGGGCAGCTTCTTCCCCCAGCCGGATTTCTCGCGCACGAGCC
Source organism: Vicinamibacterales bacterium (assembly GCA_035571855.1). Taxonomy (GTDB): domain Bacteria; phylum Acidobacteriota; class Vicinamibacteria; order Vicinamibacterales; family CAVVIG01; genus DATNBT01. The sequence goes on along the minus strand of DATNBT010000449.1, from coordinate 10,024 downwards.
GCAGGACGCCTTTCATCCGTTCGGCGTCGACTTCGCCTTCGGTGAGGCCGACGGGACGATCCGTCATCAGCGCGACGCGCGGAAGATCGAGCATGTCGAGGCGGAACTGAATCGGATCCTTGCCGGCCGCGAGCGCCAGTTCGTCGATGAAGCCGTTGAACACCCACGAGAACCCGTTGCTTCTCGGCGCGCGCATGGCCCACGTCGGCACGCCGAACGCGAAGACCGACGCGGCAAACTCGAAGTCCGGCGCGTAGGTGGCCGGGAATTCGTCCTTGTTGATCTGCGCCTGCGGCGCGAAGCTCGTGCCTTCGCCGAACGTCACGTAGTGGTTCTTCCACGCGACGAGTCTGCCGTTCGCGTCCACGCCGGCTTTGAGATTGTGCCAGCCCGCCGGACGGTAGTGGTCGTGGCGCATGTCGTCTTCACGCGTCCACAGCAGCTTGATCGGCACGCCGGCCGTCTTCGAGATCTGCGCGGCCTCGAGCGAGTAGTCGTTCGTCAGCCGGCGGCCGAAGCCGCCGCCCGCGCGAATCATGTGGACCGTCACGTCGTCGGGCGCGATCTTGAACAGCTGCGCCGCCTGCGTGCGCGCGTTCTGCGGCGTCTGGCTCGGCGTCCAGAGCTCGAGCTTGCTGCCGTTCCACTGCGCGATGCAGTTCTCGGGCTCCATCGGCGCGTGCGAGAGGAAGGGATACGAGTACGACGCCTCGACGACCTTGGCGGCGGACGACAGCGCCGCGTCGGCGTCGCCGTCCTTGCGCAGGGTGAACGCCGGCTTCTGCTTCGCGAGCTCGGCCGCTTTCGTGTTGTAGCCGACGCTCGACTCAGCCGCCGTCTTGCCTTCGTCCCACGTCACCTGCAGCTTCTTCCGCGCGCTCTGCGCCTGCCACCAGCTGTCGGCGACGATCGCGACGCCGCTGTGCAGTCCGAGCAGCTCCTGTGTGCCTTCGACGATGAACGCGTGCTTCACGCCGGGCTGCTGCTTGATGACGTCGAGATTGGCGGAGGTCGCCTTGCCCATGAACACCGGGCACTTCTCGTACACGGCCCACAGCATGTTCGGCACCTGCAGGTCGATGCTGAAGATCGGCTTGCCGGTGACGATGCCCGGAAGATCGACGCCGTTGTGGTTCTTGCCGATGATCGTGTAGTCCTTCGGATCCTTCAGCGTGACCTTCGTGACGTCGGGCGGCGTGAGCGTCGCGGCCTTCGCGGCGAGCTCGCCGTAGCCGGCCGAGCGGCCCGAGCGCGCATGCGTCACGCGCCCGCTCGACGTCGTCAGCTCCGATTGAGGCACGTTCAGCGTCTGCGCGGCGGCGGCGAGCATCAGCTGGCGTCCGGCCGCGCCGACCTGGCGCAGCGGTTCCCAGTTGGTCGGCGTCGCGTTGCTGCCGCCGGCGTTCTGCGGGCCGTACTTCACCTGATCGAGATCGGCCTGCTGGATGCGGACGTCCTTCCAGTCGACGTCGAGCTCCTCGGCGATCAGCATCGGCAGGTGGGTCTTCACGCCCTGGCCGATGTCGGGGTTCTTCGACATCAGCGTCACGAGGCCGTTGCTCGCGATGGTGATGAACGCCGCGGCCGTGAGCGGGGGATTGGTGACCGGAATCTGCGCGCCGAGGACGGCGTCGAGCGGCTCGAAATAGCTCGCGATCATCACGCCGCCGCCGGCGATGGCGGTGACGCGGAGGAAGTTGCGGCGGGTGAGCGTCATGGTCATCGCGTACCTCCCGTCACCCGAGCCGCTCCAAGCGACGCGGCTTTGTGAATCGCCTCGCGGATGCGGACGTAGGTGCCGCAGCGGCAGATGTTGCCGTTCATCGCCTTGTCGATGTCGGCATCTGACGGCTTCGCGATCGTCGCGAGCAGCGCGGCGGCGGACATCATCTGTCCCGCCTGGCAGTAGCCGCACTGCGGCACGTCGGTCTGCTGCCACGCGACCTGCACCGGATGCGTGCCGTCGGCCGAGAGGCCCTCGAGCGTCGTGATGGCGGCGTCGCCGACGGTGCCGACCTGCGTCTGGCACGACCTGACCGCGCGCCCGCGCACGTGCACCGTGCACGCCCCGCACTGGCCGATGCCGCAGCCGAACTTCGTGCCTTTGAGTCCGACGACGTCGCGGATGACCCAGAGCAGGGGCATATCCGCGGCGACGTCGACGGTCTGTGACTTGCCGTTGATGTTGAGCTTGTAAGGCATACATCTCCCGTGAAGGTCCGGCTCAAGCCGGACCCTTACGAACGCACGCGTTTACTTCTTGTTCTTGGCGAGTTGCCGATAGTACTCGGCGATCTGATCTCTGAATCCGGCCGGCACTTCGTCCGAACCTGACAGCGCGAGCGAATCCTGGTTCGGCTCCGCTTTCTTCCGCAGGTTGAACTCGAACGTCTGCAGCTTCTCGAGCGCCGCGGCCTGGAGTTTCTCGAGGCCCGCAAGATCCTTGTAGGCGCCTTCGTTGCCGAGCTGCTGCAGCTGCGCGATCACGTCGTCGAGATCCTTCGCGGCCACGCCGGCGTTCTGCAGTTCGCGGCGCAATTGCTGCGCGTCGCCGTTCCATTCGCGGAACTGGCGCGCGAACTGGCGCGCGTCGAACGGCTGCAGTCCGGAGTTGCTGGCTTCGTTGCGATCGCCGAAGCGAGGTCCGCCGCCGTACGGTCCGACGAAGTTGCCGCCGTTGTAGCCGCCGCCGGCCTGCTGGCCTTGTCCCTGTCCCTGGCCTTGACCCTGACCCTGCTGTCCTTGTCCCCGGCCCTGACCTTGACCCTGCTGGCCTTGCTGGCCCTGTTGGCCCTGCTGTCCCTGTCCGTTCTGCGCCTGCTGGCCCTGGCCCTGTTGCCCCTGACCCTGCTGGCCGTTCTGACCTTGCTGACCTTGTTGGCCCTGCTGTCCCTGCTGATCGCCTCGCTGGCCCTGTTGCCCTTGCTGACCCTGCTGGCCGTTGCGCGACTGCTGCTGGCCCTGTTGGCCCTGTTGTCCCTGCTGGCCGTTCTGCCCGTTGCGCGCCTGCTGCTGTTCCTGCCGCATCCGTTCGCCGAGCGACTGCAGGCCGCGCACGAGATCGCCCGCCTTGTCGGCGGCGCGTCCGAGCGCGTCCTTCTTCGTCTGCTGGCCGAGCGCCGACTCCGCCTCGCCGATCTTGCGCTGCAGCGCGTCGAGGTTGCCCTGGATGTCGTCTTCCATCGCCTTCGCGTAGTCGCTCGGCGATCCGCCGAGCTGGCTGCGTGAATAGCGGATCTTCTCGCGCACGCGCTTGTCGCGAATCGACGCCGACGCTTCGTCGAGCTTGCGCGACGCCTCGCGGTTGTCGCGCCGCGTGTCGTTGGCGAGCGCCTCGAGATCCTTCTGCAGGTCGCCCACCTTCTTGTCCATCGAGTCCTTGCGGTCGGCGAGGTTCTGCGCCTTGCCGCGCGCGCCCGGCGTGTTCGGGCCGAGCTGCGCGACGTCCGACGCGATCTCTTTCTGCTCGTTGGCGAGGTCCTCGGCCTGCTTCTTCGCCGACTGGATGTCGCGCTGCGCGCGATCGCCCTGGTTGCGATTCAGCTTTTCCTGCGCCTGGCGCAGCGCGTTGAGCGCCGCCGCGGCCTGCGCGCCGCCGTCCTGCGATCCGTTCGCCGCCGCCTGCCGCATCGCCTGCGCGGCGTCGCGCATCTGCTGGGCCGCCGCCGACAGCTCCGGACGCGGCTGTTCGCGCTGCAGCTGCTCGAGCCGCCGCGCCGCCTGTTCGAGCTCGTCGGCGAGCTGGCGCTGGCTCTGTCCGCCGCCGCCGCCCTGCTGCTGCTGTCCGGCCGACGCGCGGCGCTGCCGTTCGAGCTCCTGCTGCTGCCGGCGCGCGAGGTCCTTCAGCTTCTCGGCAAGCTCGTCGACCTGCTTGTCGTTGCCCTGCTGCTCGGCGCGCTTCTGCATCTCGTACTGGTTCGCGAGCTTGTCGAGCTCGAGCTCGAACAGATCCGCGAGGTCCTCCGAGAGCTGTCCGCCGCCGCCACCGCCTCCACCGCCGCCGCCCTGGCGGACCTGGACTTCGTAATTTTCTTCGGCGTCCTGCAGCAGCTTCAGCGCGCGCTGCTCCGGCTCGAGCGCTTCTTTCGCGAGCTGCTTCTTCAGATCGTCTTCGGCCGACTTCATCTCCGCCGACGCCTTCGGCAGCGCTTCGGCGATCGCCTTGAATCCGGGATCGACGACGCCGACGCGGGCCTGGAGCTTCTGGACGAGCTCGTCGACCTGCCCGCGCAGCTTCGCCTGCGCGAGGTTGAGGAACACGACGTTCTCGCGGAACTTGTCGGCCTTGAGCTTGTCCCTGTCGCGGACGACGTTGAACGTCGCCGCCACGATCTGGCGCTGCTGCTCGGAGAGCGCGTTGACGTCGCCGCCGCCACCGCCTCCGCCGCCCCCGGCCTGCGACGGCGCCGCCTTGTAATCCTTCTTGAACGGACGGACGTTCAGGAAGTAGATGTCGCTCGTCGTCGTCTTCGGGCCGTCGACGCCGTTGTTGTCGGTCGCCTTCGCGTAGTACGACACGAAGTCGCCGGGCTTCACGTTCAGCTCTTCGAGGTAGATCGTGTGGCCCGCTTCGACTTCCTGCAGCGTCTTGCCCGGGCCGAACAGCTGGACTTTCTTTTCCGCGCCGCCGTTGACCGAGTAGTACAGCGCCATGTCGCGGATGCCGAAGTCGTCGTTCGCCTTCGCCTGCACGAACACTTCCTCGACCGGCGTCGCGTTGCTGTCGCGTCCCGGCTTGTTGAACGCGATGACCGGCGGCTGATCCTTCAGCACGTCGATCGTGTACTTCTGCGACGCGTCGACCTGCTCGCCGTGGGGACCGGTGAGGCCGATGCGATAGAAGCCTTCGTCCTTGACCGTGAACTTGCCGGTCAGCGTGCCGTCGGCCTGCTTCGTCAGCGTCCCGCCGTCCGCGTCGTTGACGACGATCTTCCCGTCTGGCGCCCCCATCGTCGGCGTCACCTTCAGCCAGACTTCGGTGCCTTTGATCGCGGCGACGTCGCCGCCGACGTCCACCTTCTGGACCGGCAGCCCGGTGTAGGCCGGGAAGTGATACTCGAGCTCGAGCTTGCCGACGGTCGGGAGATCGAGGACCGTCAGCGTGTAGGTCGGCGACTTCACGCCGTTGCTCTCGACGTAGTACTCCGTGCTCTTGTCGAGATGGAACAGCATGCCTTCGAACTGCGCCGGGTTCGCGCCCGCGACGAGCGGGATGCGCTCGAACTGCGCGCCCTGCGAGCTGCGCGTCATGACGGCGGCGTCCTTCGACGTGAAGCCGACGAGCTTCGCGACGACCTGCTGGTCGCCGCCGCGCGGGATCTTCGCGTCCGCGGGCTTCACTTCGATCGAGTACGGGCTCGCTTTCTCGGCCGCGCGCGTGACGATGAGCAGCGCCGACAGGCCGTGGCGCAGGTACGCGGGGCCGAGAATCACGAGCAGCAGCGCGGCGACGACGACGCCGGCGAACGTCATCGCGTGACGCTTCACGGCCTGCTTGTCGACGTGATGGCCGGTGAGCGCGTGGCGGCACTGGTCGATCGCCTGTTCGACGAGCTTGTCGACGAGATGCGGCGAGTGATCCTGCGAGATCGTCGAGCCGGACGTCGCTTCGATCGCGCTCAGAATCGCCGCTTCGAGCTTCGGGTCGTGCTCTTCCAGGTACATCGCGACCTGCGTGTCGCTGACCTGGCGGCGCATCGGCCGGACGATGAACTGGTAGATGAGCGCCGCGAAGATCGCGAACGCGACGATGCGGAAGGTGATGATCGCGCCGGCGGAGAAGCGCAGCGCTTCGAGGCTCGAGGCGGAGAGGAACAGCGCGAGGAGCGTGCCGGCGACGACCAGCACCGCGCCGCGGACCATCAGCCGCTGACGCCATCGGTTCCGAACCGAGCGAATGACTTCGAGCAGCTCAGCGCGTCGATCCATCGGACCCCCAAGGCAGGCCTGAAGGCCTGCACTACGAGAACTTTACAGGAACTTTTCGCTCTGGGACAGGCGATTCGACACGACCGTCTCAGCCGCAAGCAGCAGCAGTCCGGTGACGAGCAGATACCACCAGAAGCTCTGCTTCCGCTCGGCTTCCTTGATGTCGATTTGCTCGGCTTCCGCCGCGTTCGGCAGCGCCGCGGCGCCTGCGGCCGGCGCGTGACCGGTGACCGCCGCGACGAGCTCGGCGGGATCGATCGTCGAGAGATCTTCTTCCGCCGGGTCGATGTTCACCGCAATCGCCTGCGGCGCGAAGCCGGCCGACCCGCTGGCCGGCCGCACCTCGTACACGCCCTGCTCGTCGAGCTCCAGCGGTCCGGTCTGCGGCACGCGCTTGCCGGACGGCGTCACGACGATCCAGTTCGCGCGCGACTTCGTGAGCGACTGGACGTCGACGACCTGGCCGACGGTCTGCCACGCGTGCGGCGCCTCGAACTGCGCGAGATACTTCACGAGCTGATGGACAAGCGGAAGGTAGACGGGCTTCTTCGGCAGATCGCTGTACGAGTCGTCGAGCGAGCTGGCCCACGCAATCACGCGTCCGCCGCCGACTTTCCGCTCCACCGCCGCCACGCCGCCGTCGTCGAACCGCGCGAGCACCTTGTCGGTCGCGCCGGGATCGATCTTGCGGTAGTGATAAATCTGCGCGGCGGAGAAGTCGCCGCTGCGCGGCGCCTTGAAGATCTCGAAGACGAAGTGGCTGTGATCGAGATAGCCGAGCGTCGCGCCGCGCGCCTGCGTGCGATCGACCGTCGGGCCCAGCGTGCCCGGCATGACGTCTTTCTCGCCCTGCGGCCACGTCGTGTGGTCGCCCGCGGCAATCAGCAGTCCGCCGCCCCTCTCGACGTATGTCTTCAGCGCGCCGTTCGCGGCCGCCGGCGGAAACGCGACGTCGTTGAGAATCACGACCGCGCGCTTCTCGAGATTAGCCGGCGTGACGCGCGTGACCGGCATCACGTCGGTCTGAAACACCGGCGACGTGCTGACGCCGAGCGCCTTCGACAGATAGAGCGACGAGTCTCTGTCGCCGCCTTCGACGATCAGGATCGAGACCGGCGCCGACGGCGACACCGTGAAGTGAAACGTGTTGTCGGCCGGCATCGGATCGGATCCGGCCTTCACCGTGCCTTCGACGATCGGCTTGTCGAGCGTGAACTGCGTGAACGTGACGGAGGCCGACGTGTTCGGGCCGACCTTCACCGACTGCTTCTGAATCGGCAGGCCTTCGACTTCGAGCGACACGGGCACGTCCTGCGGCGTGGCGCCCCGGTTCGCGATGCCCGCGGTCACCGTGACGCGCTCCTGTCCCGAAAACGCCTGCCGCGAGAACGTCACCTGCGGCACGGCGAGGTTGTCCGCGTTCGGCGTCGCCACCGACACCGGCGTCACCGTGTAGCCCTCCGGGAAGCGGACGTCTTCCGATCCCGTCCACCCGGCGCGCTGGAAATCGCTGATGAGGATCGTCTCGCGGCGCCGTGCGGTCGATCGCAGCAGGATGCTCTCGGCGAGCTTCAGCGCGGGACCGTAGCGCGTGGAGTCGGCGTCGACCTTCGCCTGATCGATCGCGACATCCAGCCGCGCGCGATCGGAGGTCGCGCGCATGCTCTCTTCGGCGTTGCGGCTGAAGAGGACGAGCGTGGCCTTGTCGTTGTTGCTCAGCGATCGGACGGCCTGGTGCGCGGCGTCCTTCGCCTTCTGCCAGTGGTCGCCGTACCCCATGCTCGCCGAGTGGTCGAGCAGCACGACGATCTCGCGCGTGCCGCCGACGGCCGCGGCCGCGACGACGCCCTGTTTCAGGAACGGCCGCGCGAACGCCGTCACGATGAGCAGCAGCGCGGCGCATCGCAGCAGCAGCAGCGACCAGTGGCGGATCCGGCGGCGCCGCACCGACTGGTACGGAATCTTCTGCACGAACATCAGCGACGGGAACTGGACGACGCGTTTCCGTTCGCGCTGAATCAGGTGCACGAAGATCGGCACCGCGATGGCGGCGGAGGCGATGAGGAAGAGGGGAGCTAAGAACGACATCGAAGCTATCTCACCCTCATGAGGCGTTCACGCGACGACAGGTAACTGAAGAGCGCGCGATCGAGCGGCTCGGCGGTGTTCGCGAGCATGTAGTCGATGCGCACTTCGGAGAACTTGGTCTTGAGCGACTCGATGTGGTTGCGAATCAGCTGGCGGTACTCGTCGCGGAACGACTCGGGCACGACGGGGATCTGCTCGCCGCTCTCGAGATCCTCGAAGCTCGACGCGTCCTCGAATCCGAAATCGAGCTCCATCGGGTCGAGCACGTGGAACGCGATCAGATCGTTGCCGAGGAAGTGGAGCGGCTTGATCGATTCGAGGATCGCCGACGGATCCTCGTAGAAGTCGGAGATGAGGACGATGATGCTGCGGCGCTTGAAGTGCTCGGCCATGCTGGCGAGCGGCTTGGTGAGATCGCCCCGGCGCTCGGCCTTCGCGCGGTCGATCGTGTGCAGCAGCACGTTGAAGTGCTTCGCCGACGGCGGCACGTAGCTGACGATCTCGCTGTCGAACGTGATGCAGCCGACGCGGTCGCGCTGCCGCGACGCCAGGTACGCGAGGCACGCGCCGAGGTAGCTGCCGTATTCCAGCTTCGTCACGCCCCTCGTGCCGAAGTTCATCGACTTGCTGATGTCGAGAATCAGGCAGAAGTTCGTGTTGGTGTCGGCTTCGTACTGCTTGATGTAGTAACGGTCGGTCCGCGCGTACAGCCGCCAGTCGACGCGGCGGATGTCGTCGCCCGAGACGTAGCCGCGGTGCTCGGCGAAGTCGATCGACGCGCCGAAGTACGGCGCGCGATGGAGGCCGTTGATGAAGCCGTCCACCACGGTGCGCGCCAGGAGATCGAGGCTGCCGATCCGCGCGAGGATCTTCGGATCGACGAACCGCGCGCCCGGTATCGCGGTCCCGTCAGAGGTGTGCTGATGCAATTACATCCCCGACGCGGGAACCGTCACCGCGTTCAGCAGTTCGTCCACCATCTGATCCGTCGTGATGCCTTCCGACTCGGCGCGGAAGTTGGTGAGCACGCGGTGCCGCAGCACCGGATGCGCCATCGCGCGGATGTCGTCGTAGCTCACGTGGTAGCGGCCGCTGGTGATCGCGCGCGCCTTGGCGCCGAGCACGAGGTTCTGCGCCGCGCGGACGCTGGCGCCGAACGCCGCGTACTTCTTGATGATGTCCGGCGCGTCGCTCGACTTCGGCCGGCTCGTGCGGACGAGGCGCAGCGCGTAGCGCATCACCGGCTCGGCGACGGGCACGCGGCGCACCAGCCGCTGGAACGCGATCAGATCGGGTCCGGTGACCGGACGGTTGTAGATCGGGTTCTGAATCGCCGTCGTCGTCCGCACGACGTTGAACTCTTCGTCCTCCGGCGGGTGCTCGATGACGATGTGGAACATGAAGCGATCGAGCTGGGCTTCGGGCAGGGGATAGGTGCCTTCGAGCTCGATCGGGTTCTGCGTCGCGAAGACGAAGAACGGCTCGTCGAGCGTGTAGGTGCGTCCCTGAATCGTGACGCGGTGTTCCTGCATCGCCTCGAGCAGGGCGGCCTGCGTCTTGGGCGGCGTGCGGTTGATTTCGTCGGCCAGCACGATGTTCGCGAAGATCGGCCCGGGCGCGAACACCATCTGCCGCCGGCCGGTCGTCGTGTCCTCGTTGATGATGTCGGTGCCGGTGATGTCCGACGGCATGAGGTCGGGCGTGAACTGGATGCGCGAGAACTTCAGCTGCAGCACCTGCGCCATGGTGTGAATGAGCAGCGTCTTGGCCAGACCCGGCGCGCCGACGATCAGGCTGTTGCCGCCCACGAACAGCGTCAGCAGCACCAGCTCGATGACATCAGCTTGACCGATAATCCGCTTCTTCAGCTCGTCGATGATCTGCTGCCGCCCGCGATTCATCTTGTCGGCCAGCGCGATGTCTTCGGCCGATTCCATCTTCACAACGGCTTCTTCAACCTGCGCCACAGATCCCCCTTTAGTGCAACAACCCGTAAATGATGTAGTTC
>DATNBT010000448.1:0-2963 GCA_035571855.1 Vicinamibacterales bacterium | reverse complement strand
AGGTAGCCGATCATCGTCTTGAACAGCTTCTGATACATGTCGCGCTGCGCGACGATCTCTTTGCCCGTCATCACGCGGCCGGTCGAGGGTACGACGCGCGTGTCGGGTTTGACGATGTCGGCGAGATGTTCGAGGGCGCGGACGCGTCCGCCGAGCCACGCGCCGTTCTTGTAGTCGAGCAGCGGCCACTCCTCCGCCGACACGACACCGCCCGCCGCGAGCGCGTTCAACGACGGCATATGCACGTAGAGATCGCCGTCGGTGTGCGCGGCCGGCATGTAGCCGTAGTCAATCTTTGTAACTGAAAAATCCATCGAGCCGTCGAGCCGCACCGTCTTCGTCGGACGCGCAGGCTCGGGCAGCGCCGGCACGCGACGGGTGAATCCGTTCGCGCCGTAGACGGTGTGACTCACCATCGTCTTCGTCTTCTCGTGCGCGATGATGACGCCGCCGCTCCTGCCGACCAGTTCGTTCGCGCCGGTCTGCTCGGGATGCCAGTGCGTGTCGATCAGCGTGCTGATGCGCGTCGTGCGCGTCGCCGTCTTGACGGCGGCGATGAGCGCGTCCGCGTTCGCGGCGAGGCCGCCGTCGATCATCAACGCGCCGTCGGGGCCGCCGAGCGCGAGGACGTTGCAGCCCGCGCCCTGAAGCAGGGTGAGCCCGCCGAGATCGATGGTGGAGATCTTCGCCTGCGCTGAAACGTCGAAGCGGAACAACGCGGCGCCCGCGGCGGCAGCTACGCCGGTTTGGAGGAAGCGCCGGCGCGATGTACGGCTGAGGCCGGACATTACGCCGTTACGGTTCGAGGGCATCGTGCTTGTAGACCGGCTCGTGCACGCGTGTCTCGCCGAGCGGCCAGATGTCTTCCCAGATGCCCTGGGGCGGACCGAGCACGGGCCACGACGGGCTCTTCGCCAGCAGTTTCGTCGCGCCGAGCTCGCGCAGGAGCGCCGCTTCGTCTTTATAGAGCGGCGTCTGCAGCGCCATGAACGGCATGAAGCCGCGCGACTGCGTGTAGTCGAGCGCCGTGAGGCCGTCCTGGTCGACCGCGTTCATGTCGATGCCCCAGGACGCCAGCAGCTTTATCGCGTCCTTGTAGCGCTTGCGGACGGCGTAGTGCAGCGCGCTGCCGCCGCGAATCTCTTCGGGATGATTGACCAGCGCGACCACGTTGACGTCGGCGCCGGCGTCGTGCAGCACTTTCATCAGCTCGATCGCCTGCGCCTCCGGCGCCCGGCCCGCGAGCACGGCGTGAATCGGCGTCTGCCGATCCGCCGTCATGATGGTGGCGTCGGCGCCGTGCTGGAGCAGCAGCTTCACGACCTGCGCGTCGCCGTTGAACGCGGCGCGAATGAGCGCCGTGGCGCCGCGCGTGTAGACGCCGCCGCGCACGTTCGCCGGCTTGAACAGCAGCTGCAGATTGGGATCGGCGCCGTGGTCGAGCAGCAGCGTGACCATCTGCAGTCCGCGCGTGTTGTTCAGCGGGTCGATCGACGCGCGCCCGCCGTCGACGCGGTTGCGCAGGTCGACGGCCGTGATGAGCGGCGTCTCGCCGTACATGTCCCACTGGTTGACGTCGGCGCCGGCGTCGACGAGCTGCTTCGCGAGATCCCAGTTGGCGTTCATGATCGCCACGAGCAGCGGCGACACGCCGTCGGGATCGGGCAGGTCGATGTCGGCGTGGTTCCTGAGCAGCACGTCGACGCAGCCGCCGCAGTTCTCGCGGGCGGCGTAGAGCAGCGGCGTGAAGCCGCCGCTGTCGAGGCTCTTCGGCCGTCCTTCCGCCGTGACGTGGCGCTGGTAGTCGCGATCGATCGACCGCGCGTTGACGTCGGCGCCTTTCGCGACGAGCAGCTGCATCATCTCCGGGTGCCGCCGAGCCGAGGCCCACATCAGCGGCGTCTGGCCGCCCCACTTCTCTTTCGCGTCGACGGTCGCGCCGTGGTCGAGCAGGAGCTTCGCCGCATCGAGGTTGCCGGTCCTCGCGACGGACATCAACGCGGTCTGGCCTTCGGGATTCGGCGAGTCGGCGTTCGCGCCGACTTCGAGCAGCAGCTTGAGGATGTCGGTATTGGCGACTTCGGCCGCGAGCGTCATCGGCGACGCGCCGTAGTTGTTGGCGATGGTGACGTCGGCGCCCGCGCGCAGCAGGCGCCGGACTTCTGCGACGTCGCCGTTGTAGACCGCCCACTGCAGCGGCGTACTGCCGTCGACGGCACGGCGGTTCACGTCCTCTTTCGTAGTCGCACGTGTTTTCTGCGCACTCACCGTGGATGCGGCGAGCAACAGCGTAAGCCCGACGGTGGCGGCAGACCTGAAGGTCTGCCTGACAGCTGGGATCATATTTCTGAGAAGGCGCCCGAGGTGTCCGCGAACTTCTCGAGCTCGGTCGACGGCACGCCCGCGCGGTCCAGCATCGTCACGAGGATGTTCGCGTGCGGCGTGTCCTGCTTGTAGTGCAGATGCTGATTGCCCCTGACAGGATTGTTGCCGCCGCCGCGGCCGACGAGCAATTGCGGCAGCGGATCGTTGTTGTGCGCGTCGCTGTTCGCCATGTTGCTGCCGAACAGGATGATCGCGTGGTCGAGCACGGTGCCGTCGCCTTCGCGCATCTCGGCGAGGCGTTTGACGAACTTCGCGAACACCGCCGTGTGGTAGTTCTGAATCAGACGGAGATTCGCGATGCGCTCGGGGAAGCCGCCCCAGTGCGACGTCGGGTGGAACGCCTCGTGGACGCCCAGGTTCGGGTACGTCCGCATCGACGCTTCCTCGACCATCTTCATGGTTACGACGTTCGTACGGTTCGTTTGAAATGCCAGCGCGAACATCTCGAACTGCACGTCCAGCAGCTCGCCGAATTCGTCCGGCGCACCGACCGGCGCATCGGGAAGATTCCCGAGGGACTCGTTGCTTGCCGTGAGCTTCTGCACGCGGGTCTCTACCTCGCGGACCGAATCGAGGTA